>CAJGCU010000162.1 GCA_904501945.1 uncultured Bacteroidaceae bacterium | reverse complement strand
TATGTTCTACCTGTCGGGCGATGTGCCAAGAACTGGGGGGTATGTACGTGAGTTTAATAGTCTGAGGGGATTTGTATATGGGCGAAGTCTGATGAATCGTGTCATGATGACCTCTGCTGACATGGCATTGAAGGGGCGTGTCGCAGGCATGAGCTATGAAGGAATAGAATCAGAGGTGTTGAAAGAAAACACTGTTAGGTCAACTTGGGATGAAGGAGGAAACAAGATGGTTATGCGCGAAAATTTTGCAGAGACGGCTTTTTTCTTGCCGCATCAGGTGTCGGATGCTGAAGGAAAGGTGGATATTCAATTTACATTGCCAGAGTCGCTGACAGAATGGAAATTCATGGCTTTTGCCCATACGAAAGAGATGGAATGGGATACCATTAGGGCGACGGTGGTGGCGAGGAAAGAGTTGATGCTGCGTCCTAACTTGCCTCGTTTCGTGCGAATTGGTGACAGGGTGGTGCTTGCCTCATCGGTTGTCAATCAGAGCGACTGGAATTTCAGTGGTAATGTTAGATTTCGCCTGATTGACTCAGAGACAGGGGAGGTTGTGATGGCCGAAGAGAAACCGTTTGAGGTTGAGGCTGGAAAGACTGCTGCTGTGCAATTGGGCTTCGTGGTGAAGGAGGGCTGGAACGATCTTGACTGCGAGTTGATAGCATCTGCTGGAAATATGAGTGATGGGGAAAGGAATAGAATCTCTGTTCTTTCTGCTAAGCAACAGGTGGTAGAGACCGCCCCTTTCTATCTGGAAGGCGGCGCAGAGGGAACAGCGGTGGAGAAGACGGTGGATTTGACCAGACTTTATAATGGAAACTCTCCGACTGCGACTGCTCGCCAGCTGACAATCGAATACACAGACAACCCTGTTTGGATGTGCATAGAAGCATTGAGAAGCGTAAAGAACCCGCAGGCAGACAATGCGATAGATTTTGCAGTGTCATTGTGTGCTAATGCCCGACTGTTGAATTTGATGAAAACATTCCCCATATTAGAAAAGTATGAAGATAAAGCAGAATTGCTACAAAGAATGCAGGTGGCTGAAGATAAACTATTTGAGTTGCAGCAAGAAAATGGAGGATGGAGCTGGTTTAAGGGAATGTATGAAAATTATTACATTACTTTGGCGGTGTGTGAGAAGTTGTCAGAGATGGGAACTATGAATGAACGTGTGGAGCAGATGCTGAAGCAGGGAATGAGTTTTTTGGATCGACATGAATGGGGAATTTATCGAAATCGTCAGCGTTTAGAGCAAGAAATAGTTTCTGCAAGCACGATTCGGTATCTTTCTCTTGTTGCATCACAGCCTCAGAGGCAGGTTGATAAAGGGTTACAGAAGATGCATAGTAAATATTTGTCTTTGCTGGAGAAGAAACGGGATGTTTTGACTATTTATGGAGTCGCGAAGGTTGCTTGTCTGTTAAGGCAATTCCAACGCGAGAAATCTGCTGATAAGTTTGTGGATTTCTTGAAAGAATACATGGTTGAAAAGCCAGGACAAGGACGCTTCTTCGCCTCTGATGCAGCCTATTATTCATGGATGGATTATCGCATCCCGACACAGATTGCCGCTATTAAGGCGATTTGTCAGAGAGATAAAAAGGATGAATATCTGAATGATATGTTGCTTTGGTTGGTGGCGCAGAAACAGGTTCAGAAGTGGGATAGCCCATTAAATGCGATAGATGTTGCAGATGTATTGTTGCGCATTTCTGCATCGGAAATGTTCTTTATGGCCGAAAACCCCCGAATGAGTATAGATGGTGTGCCTTTGACACAAATGGAAGAAGGAACAATCAATGAGCGGCGTTCTGAACTGGAAAGACGTGAAAGTGAGTTGACGATACAAGGTAATGTTTTGGCTTCTGTTCCTTCTGAGATGCTTGATGATGGAGTGAAGTCGTTGACCATTAGCAAGATGACGCCTGGCATTTCCTGGGGTGCTGCTTATGCCACTTTTGTTGAAGATATCGAGCATTTGAAGCCTTATCGCACAGATGAACTGAAAATTCAGAGAAAGATGTATGTACAAAGTGCTGCTGGAGGCGAGTGG
>CAJGCU010000161.1 GCA_904501945.1 uncultured Bacteroidaceae bacterium | reverse complement strand
TGCAATTCCTGTAATATATTCCTCATATTTTTCCGCATCACATCGAACATAGAGAATACCTTCCGCTATGCGACTGGTATCCCAATAGTTGTAAGCAGGAAGCTGAGGAAGAGCAAGATTAAGCTTGCCAACAATGGTCACTTGCTTCGTTTCCGTCCAAACATAGAAGGAGTCGGCCACAGCCTCATCTGTTGTCAGATTGGCAAGGTTTGCTTCGCTGATGAAGGGAGCGATGGTTGCACCGTCGGACAACTTGAGCGTTCCGATATTGGTAAGGAACGAATTGTTGGGAGAACTTGCACTGGCAGACTTGCGCAAGCCAACAACAATCTGTCCTGTTGCGCCTATGGTCACATTCTTTCCATTAAAGTTGAGATTTCCTGTCACAGCCGTAGCCGATTGTCCTGGCTGAATCGTGCCATTGACGGTGAAAGAGCTGTTGGACAGCGGATTGCTTGACTTGCTTGTGCCCATCAACGCGGCACCGGCAGCAACGGTAAGGCTCCCTGTACCGAGAGCAGCAGCAGACTTCAGCAAAAGCAATCCATCGTTAACACGAACTGCTCCTGTATTGTCCCATGCACCCGAGACGGTCATTCGTCCTGCACCAAGCTTCGTGAAAGAATCTGCGCCAGTAACCTTTCCTTCAAAAGTAAAGTCCTCATCATTGCCAACCTGCCAAGTGTTGGACAACGACTTGCCATCATTGCTGAAAGAACTATAACCTCCAAGCGTACCTTTACCGGTCAGCTGACCCATCTTCAATGTTTTTCCAGTGTTCTGTACAATGACGCCCTCTGGTATGTTCATCTCGAACAGCTGCGAGCCGCTGCTTGTATCGAGCGTGAAACGACCATCCTTTTCGATGGAAGCACGAGGAACAAGTGTACCTGCAAAAGCGGATAAATCGAGCTTGAGCTTAGTGCGAGTTGCCACCCATGAACCTCCATCTTGTGCTGCACAATAGATGGTGAGCGTACCTTCTCCCGTGAGTTTGTTGCTGTAATCTGCACGATTAGCTGTTGTCCACGAACCTTTCTTCTTAGCAGGAACCGACAAGATATTGCTGGTGCCTACATTATCGACAAGCGCACCTCCCTGAAACTCTACAGTTTTTGCGGCTACGCCAGAGAGATTCTGCACTGTTCCATCGACAATGACCATCGTGGAGAGGTTGTTGCCTGTGGCATAAGTTTTGAGCCAGCCTCCGCCTTTCTTGGTGAGGACAGTGCCGCTGAAGGGCTTGTTTTGATTGAAGTCGGCAGCATTGTTGATGACACCGCCTTCTGTTCCAACCATACGAATGGGTGAACCATTGGTTATGGTTGCTGTGGTCTGAAGAACAGCGCCATTCTCCATAGTGAACTTGCTTGCTATCGCAGTCACTCCCCCTAGATTTCCCGTATTCTTGTTTTCGTTAGAAAGTGAAGAAACTTTGACCGTTCCACCTTTCAAGTAATTTCCTCCTGTATAGGAATTTTCGTTGGAAATGGTGAGCATGCCTGCACCTTCTTTCACGAGTGCTCCAGCCACTATGGCACCATTGCCTGCAAATGTATAGGCTTTGGAGGTATTGACGATGATGGTGTCTGGCGAGAGCTCTTCGGTGATGCTAATTGAGGTTTGAATTGCTCCGTCTGTAAAGTTCACGATGTCGCCTTTCACAAAAATGTCGGCTGCCTGCTGAGCATCGCCAGCAAGATGGAAATTGGGGGTGTTGGCGAAGTCCCATGCACTGGAGGTGAGGCCTGTCCATACTATTTCGGATGCACCACGCACTGCTCCAACTGTGAGAATCAGGTTTTTGTCGGCATCGAGAGTCAGTCCTGCCTTATGCTCGGTGATGCCCTCTATCTTAATGCTGGCGAGCGACCCAGAAAGGGAGTCTATTCTGCCTATGATGTACTCACCAGGCTGGAGGGTGGTTTGTCCATCGGCAAAGTGCTCAACAACTTGAACGACGGGCTGAAGGTATTGGGGGCCATAATTGAGCCAAACGTCGGCTGTCTTTTTCTCAACACGAAGAGTTTGGGCGATGAGCTGGTCTGCTTTCTGACCGTCGGAATAGAGATTGAGCACGAGGCGTGAGCCGAAGCCCATGGTATAGGTTGAGTC
>CAJGCU010000160.1 GCA_904501945.1 uncultured Bacteroidaceae bacterium | reverse complement strand
GATTTTACCATCTCTGGACTATTTCCATCCTTGTTCCACAACTTGCTAAGACCTTCTGCATCATAGGGTACAACTATCCACAACCTATTAAACCAATCTCCGTTCGCTATTTCGACGGAGCGCTTTTGCAAAAAAGTCTGAAGCGTAGACCAAAGCCTTAAAGAGTCTTCTGGATTAACTCGGTCTAGATTATCTATTGCAATAACAAGTTGTTTTTCTTTATTAACGCGCATAACATTCTCGACTATCTTTCCAAAGAATCGCTCAAACTCTACAGAAGATCTCTCGTCCTCTTCTGTGACATCGCGCGCTTGTTCATCAATTGACGAATCCTGCAAAAATGCCCAATTATCAACTGTCCAGAATTTCTTCAGAGAACCGAACCATCGGCAAAAAGCCAAAGTAATACACCTCCCCATTACAAGTACCGCTGGGCAAGATAACAACGCGATACTCGCCGCCAATAACCATGTACAAAATTTATTATTAGCATCCCGGCTAACAGAAAGCAATCCGACACCCAACGCAGCAGCCGATGCCGAAATAACAGAAAGTATGCCCATCAACGTCGGTTTACGTGTGGTAGAGGTTGTCGTCACAACCCTTCTCCCGTCAATCTCCTTCTGCAAAGTATCTATTTCGGTAACGACACTTTTATTCCCATTTAACTCGCATTTAAAATAATCACACAACGACTCCAGAAATACACGCCGCAGAGAATCACCTTCATGCGCCCATGCATCAAAAAAGAAAAAATATGATTTCGTCAATTTACGCCGCAGAATCTTTAGAACAGTAGATTTACCCCCACCCCACGACCCTTCCATACCTATTGTAAGTCCACCTCGCTCTCGTTCTATCAAAACCGACAGAGCATCGGCAACATTTTCATGGGTATGATTCTTAAATGCATCCTTATCATCAGCCTCTTCACGAAGCAAAACAAAGGGATATTCCTTAAAATTTTTCTCGAATTCGCTTGCCATTACAATCTCCCAATTATGATGATTTATTCCATCGGTTTGATCATGGATTCGATGAACTTCTGCTCGGACTTGGTGAGCCCGTATTTCGTGTAGAGCTACGCGTCGATTTGCCTCGGGAGGCGTCGAGGGTGCGGATGGTTTTGGTGACGTAGCTGGATTCTGATTTGGTGAGTTTGAAGAGAGTGCAAAGCTGCTTGTTGATATCATCATTGAAATCAAGCAGACCATCAGCCGTCTCCCATTCGTGAAACCAAGGCACTTCCTTTGCAAGCGTGGTTAATGTCTCATCGGTCATCAAGAACAGGAAGCGCACAATATCCGACTGGCAGAAATTCATGAAGTTTTCCGCCTCTGTCTTCGTTTTGAACATTCCCAATGCCACGCGTGAACGCCCAAAGGCGGAATGGTTATCTAACAGCTCAAGCTGCCAATCTTGTTTCTGCCCTCCCGCGTTTGCACAGGGCGAAGCAACATCCGCGAATGGCTCTTTGGTTTCGGGTTGTTTTAGCATCACCATACTCCTCAATTCTATACGGTCTTATATGGCCCAATAAACTTGTCGCCGTTGAAATGAACCATGTGCGTAGGATTATCAGCGACCCAAACTTCAGTCTCCCATGCAACATCCGGCGCGAAACGTGCGAACGTCCGTTTGTCTGGAAATGCCGATATAAAGACCTTGTCAGCATGGACAGACGCGAACAATTCAGACAATTCTATGTATCGTTTAGAATCGACAGGGCCGTGTGAAGTTACGGATTCGACAAGTACAAGCCAGTTCTTTTCTTCCTGCCAGAGTATCACATCGGGCATCTTACCATGCACTTCCACACTGAAGCCGAGTCGTGCGGATAGAGCATCGTCAAAGAATCCCCATTTTTTACCTGTATCACCAATGTAAACCAACGTAGAACCGGGAATAAAACGCGGTGCCATGTCCTCAATTATAGCACGGATAAGTTCATTGTGTTTGCCCGGCGAAAGCGAAACTTGCAAATCCTTGCGGATCTTTACCTTAACCATATCCATCAACCGTTCTTTTGCATATTGCGCGGTTAGCGTTGAAGCCATACTCTTGAATGCTGCTAATTTTCCTGTCCAATCCCGGCTCCCATATACCTTTATCACATCAAGTGCTGCCGGTGAAATCTGATACACCGCCTTTGGACTGTTCGTTGGACGGTCTGGCATGTCAGGATTATAGAGTGCAATGCCAGCCTGAACCATTTGATGCATACTGAACCGCCTAAATGTCTCTCG
>CAJGCU010000159.1 GCA_904501945.1 uncultured Bacteroidaceae bacterium | reverse complement strand
CCTGAAAGCCAAGAATGCTGCTGAGCTGGAGCAAGTGTTAGAGGATTTTTTAGATGTAGAACCTGTTGTGAAGATTCTGGAAGTTGTGACAGAACGTGACGTGAATGTGAAAGCACACAAGGAGTTTTATTCACTGTTGAAACCTTCAGATCGATGAAAAGAGATAGGGGGTGCGTTGAAAAACGCACCCCCTATTGTGTTGATATAACACATGTTTGTTTTAGAGAATTGGGACCTTCCCCAATGTTGTGCCTCCAGAGCGTGCTCCTTTGGCAAAAGGAATAGAGCTTCGCAGCTGATTCCCCAATAGGTTTTGGTTTAGTTAAGCATTGATTTGTTTAATATATTTATGTAAAAGCAAATTTTTCGTTCAGTTCGTTTCTGTTACTGAATTCCGTCTCTGGTCGTAACTCCGACGATAGAGTCATTCTTCGTTTTCGTCTTCGCTTGACTCACGTCCTTGATGCGGATGATTTGTTGCACTTCACTTGCTTGGGTGTAGGGACTGATGGCTGTCGCATTGTCCTCTTCCGCAGCTTGTTCGCCTATGGCGTGTTCTGCTGCGTTCCCGATGGTAAGAGCGATGGCTACTACCGCGGCGGCTTTGAAGAATGGGACGAAATGACGGGTCTTCATCTTGATAGTACGAGCAGTAGGCTTCTCCTCCTGCGCAATCAGATTCAGCATACGCTGGTCAAATTCATCGTCCAAAACTTCCTCTTTTGCTTCAATTTCATACTTGAAGAGGTCGGCATATTCTGCCAGATGTCCAGGCACATCCTCCTGCGAGAAGAAAGAGCGTAGAATCTGCTCCTCCTGCAGCGTCGTTCGGCAGTCGAAGTAGCTTTCCAGCAACTGTTCTATGTACTTGTAATCCATTTTGAGAGAAGTTTCTATATATATGACGGATGTAAACTGAAAAAGTTACAAAAAAAGTTGTTTTTTTTGAATAATTTTTTCTTTAATCTCGTTTCGAGCACGGAAGAGCGATACTTTTACGTCTGATTCTGTGATGTTTAACATGGTCGCAATCTCTTTATAAGTTTTCCCTTCAATGTCTCTCAATTGAAAAATGCTACGCTGTTTTTCAGGCAGCGAGTTAATAGCGTTGGCAATGAAACTGTCTTTCTCTTGCGCCATCAGCAAGTTGTCGTTACTGGATTGTCCTTCGTCTGTTCGGTCATGTACCTGATAATCCAGTGTCACATGGAGGTTGTCCATCTTCTCCTTTCGGTCGATGACCAGATTTCTTGCTGTTGTACGTGCAAATGCCTCCAGATTCTCAACCTTATCCAGTTCCTTGCGCCGTTCCCACAGTTTGAGCAGAATGTCCTGCACGATGTCCTCCGCCTCTTCCCTGTTCAGGACGATGCGTAACGCAGTACGGAAGATAATGTTCTTCAGCGGAAGTATGTCGTGCTGGAAATCTAACATGCTTAGCTAATGATAGTGCCTTGTGTGCCGTCAATGGCATCAGCTTTCGTGATAATCACCTGCTTCACGCCAGCCTTTACGGCCTCCAGGGCATTCTCAATCTTCGGAATCATGCCGCCGCTCACGGTGCCATCCGCCTTCAGCGCTTCGAAGCTTTCAGCATTGATGTGTGGAATCACTGAAGCCTCATCCTCTGGGTCAGTCAGCACACCTGCGTGCTCAAAGCTGTAGATAAGCGTCACGTCGAAGTAGGAAGCCAATGCTTTAGCCGTCTCGCCCGCAATGGTGTCGGCATTCGTGTTCAGCAGATTGCCCTGCTTATCGTGAGTCAGTGGAGCCATTACAGGCACGATTCCCTCTCCAATGAGTGTGGACAGCATACGTCCGTCACATTTATCCACATCGCCCACAAAACCGAAATCCACCATCTCTTCCGTCCCGTCCTCCATCTTCACCTTCTTCAGCGGACGTTTGTGCGACAGCATCACGTTCATGTCAGCGCCCGTCAGTCCCAGCGCATTGATGCCGCAGGCCTGCAGGCGAGCCACGATGTTCTTGTTTACCATGCCGCCATACACCATTGTCACCACACGCAGCATCTCCGCATCAGTTACGCGCCTGCCGCCAATCATCGTACTCTCTATGCCCAGCTGTGCTGCAACCTTTGTGGCAGACCTTCCGCCTCCATGCACCAGCACCTTCGCGCCTTCAATTGCGCTAAAATCCTTCAAAAGTTGTTGCAGGGTTCCCTCGTCTTCAACGATTTTACCCCCCACCTTTACTACTGTCAATTTATTCATATTCCGTATTTTTCAAAATTTGTACAAAAATACGGAGAAAGGATGAGAAAACCAAACCTGACAGGCGTTTTAATCATT
>CAJGCU010000158.1 GCA_904501945.1 uncultured Bacteroidaceae bacterium | reverse complement strand
TCCTTCAGGTTTTTATTCTCGCTCTGCTCTGCAGAAAGCGCCTCATTCAAGCTTGCGAGTTGAGCTGCATGCATAGCAGTAAGAGCTGCCATATCGGGAGAAGCATCAAAGCCACGACCACCAATATGCCATGAAAGACCAACAGAAGCGCCAGCCTGCCAGTTGCGAGCAGAGCATACAGCAGATGTATACTGTTTCAAGAACACATCAACATCAACCGTCCAAGAATTTGTCAAGCGGAAAGTACTCAAATAACCAACTGACCAAGGAGAGCAACCATTGAGATCGCTCCACAAATGTCCATAACCCACATAAGGAATTGCGTTATAGGTTCTATCCTGTTTATAACCACAAAACATATTGGTCAAGTTAAACATGGCTTGTCCATAAACAGCATAACCCTTCTGTTGCTCCGCAAGAGCATTCTTATAAAAAGGCATGTGGCCCTGTATACGAAGGCCCAAACCTGGAGTAAACCACTTACCCGCTGCTACTGTAAAGTTAGGAGTCAAAGTCTCAGTCAAGCCAACATTATCAGCTCTTTCACTTGCGACTACTTGAACACCACCACCAAGAGAGACAAACCAATTTGACCAGAAGCTGTTAGTCTCAACACTGTGTTTTCTCATAGGATACTCTGAGGTCTGAGCAACTGCGCCCATAGACGCTCCCACGATTGCTAAAGTCATCAAAAACTTTCTCATACTTTTTCTTTTATTATTTATTGTTACTTTTTATAGCCCTATTAATAATCTATGTCTACTATAACACTAAAATATAATATTCGATGCAAATTTATATATTTAATTTTACACAGCAATACTGATTATTAAAAAAATACAAAAAAAGCACAGAAAAAAGCACAGATTATTAATTTTTAGAACAGGAGTAAACAAGAGTAAACACATCTAACCAAAACGTTCGCCGATTTCATCCTCAGAAATAATCGTAAATATTTTCTTCCCATTGGGTGTATAAGCCGGCACCTCACATGCAAAAAGTTCATCAATAAGCACAGACATTTCATTCAGCGACAACACCTGCCCTACAACAATAGCTGCCGATCGAGCCATGGTGAGCGCCAAGGATTGATGTATCTCATCCTTACTCACATTCCCTTTTTCTATGGCATCGTTGAGCATATCACTCACCAGTCGAATAGGATTAATGCCTTCTAAATCTACAGGTACAGTTTGAATAGCATATGAGCCACCGCCCATATTACTAATGTCAAATCCTAAACGCAAAAAGTCTTCAAGCAATTGCTCCATCACCACAGATTGCGACATCGACACCGTAAGTATCTCTGGGAAGAGCACCCCTTGTGAAGCACATCCTTGTTCGGACAGCTGAGCTAAATAACGCTGATATAGAACCCGTATATGTGCACGATGCTGATCAATCATCATCAAGCCTGACTTCATCGAGGTTACAATATAACGTCCCTTGTATTGATAGTAGTCACTACTTCCCTCTGCAGACACGGCAGACGATTCGAACATCAGTCCTGACTCTGGCACTTTCTGCGACACACTACAAGCTGATATATCACCATACTGTACATCATCAACAGGCGGAAGTTCATTAAAACGCACCTCACGCCCTATAGTAGCCCCTTCGGTTCCCTTGTACAAATCCTCCCAATTGAACGACGGGCGTTGGTATCTTGAATTTTCTTGTTGCTTAAAAGGATTGAAGCTGCCATCCACCGAGGGAGACGGTGGAAGAGGAGCTGAGCCAATCGGCATCATCGGAATATCAGGACAATCGGCCACATCAAAATCTATAGAAGGAGCCATATTGCAACGCCCCAACACTTCACGCACCGAAGCCATCAAAATCTGCCAAATGGCCTGTTCATCCTCAAACTTGATCTCTGTCTTTGTGGGATGTATATTCACATCGATTCGCGAAGGTTCTACTGTAAAATACAAGAAGTAGGGCACCTGCTCTGTGATTGGAATCAGATGTGCATAAGCCTCCATCACTGCCTTATGAAAATAAGGATGACGCATATAACGACCATTCACAAAAAAGAAACAATGTGCACCTTTCTTGCGCGCACTCTCAGGCACACCCACACAACCAGAAATCTTGACAAGCGTAGTATCAACCTCCACCGTCAGCAGTTCTTGTCCCAATTTCCTACCAAACATATGCTGTATACGCTGACACATGGTCGATTGTGGCACATTCATCAGTTCCACATCGTTATGATAAAGCGAGAAGGCTATCTCGGGATGTACTAATGCCACACGTTCCAACTCGGTCATCACATTATTCAGTTCTGTCTGGTTAGATTTCAAGAATTTGCG
>CAJGCU010000157.1 GCA_904501945.1 uncultured Bacteroidaceae bacterium | reverse complement strand
GCAAAGAGGAGGGTATGCAGTGTACCATTCTCCTTTTTTGCGTGATGAAGAAGGCATATCAACAGCTGCCATCATCTTAAATCGTGGGTCAACTCCTACACGGTCCTGAGACTCAATCTTAGCATTTCCCTCCATGTTTGACTGACCAAAGCAGAGGTAGATGTGAAAATTTGGGTCGAAACCTTCAGGCTGCTCAATAGTGCCACCATCAGTTTTTTTTGTAATATTAGCACTTGATGTTTCAAACAAATCTATATATGCTGTAAGTTTGGCAATGGCTTTCGCTTTGTCAGCATAATCTGATCCATAAGTTGTTAAAGCTTTTTTCAGACCTGTATATGCTGCTTTAGATGTCATCTCAGGCGTATCTTTCCATTCAACGATGAGAGAATTAGCTTTTTCATAAGTCTGAGCATATTCTTCTTCCACTGTCATCAAGCTGTAGTTCTTGCAGAAGTTCCAGATTTCCTTTGCATTGCCGTCCATTGGCCAGTGACCACCGTTGTTGTAAGAGAAGAGCACAACGGTGCTTCCGTTATTCTCATTCACCCATACTTCCTTGTCACCAGTGTACCAGCTGCCGGGGTTATAGTTAGCTGTTTTGGTGTATTTGGTATATTTGTTCATCTTTGCCATGTTTTCCACATAGCTGCGGATTCCATATTGTTCATAACCAAATACATCGTCTCCGTAAGCGTGGCAATGAATGAGGTTTACAGGCTTCTTGCAATTGTTCCAGGGCTGTTCGCTGAACTGGATACCGCTAGTTGGAGCAAAAGCAGCAATTTTGTCCTGCACATTTCCCATGCAGTGATACATCAGCATAGAACCCATAGAGAAACCTGACCAATAGACACGGCTCTTGTTGATGCCGTATTTGGTATGCAGTTCGTCAATGGTTTGGAGCACAAAATTCTGATCTTTTGTTCCGCCAATGTCCCAAGTGTTACCATCGCTGCGCAAGTAAGCCACTATAAACTTTTCTGTATCGATAATGTTGTAGAACTTGTCACTGTCGTATTGATATTCAGGATTCTGATTCATTCCGTGAGTAACAATCATCAGCGGCATGTTTGACTTTATCGTATTAGGTGTAAACACAACCATGTTGCGTGTTTGTCCATTTACCTTGATGTCAATGCTTTCTTTCTTATAGGCATAAACAGACAATATGGTTAGCGCCAAAAGCAGAAATGATATAGAAAAACGTTTCATGATAACTTGCTTATTCTAATTTATTTGACATAAACTTTCTTTACAGAACCATCCTTGTACTTAACGATGTGGAGACCCTTCTGTGTTGTAGGTATGCGATGGCCAGCTACTGAGTAGTGCTCGCTTACAGCCTTGCCGTTGTCCTGCTTAATAGCGTCGATAGCAGTTGCAGGATTCTCACCGTCCAAAGAAAGGAATGCTGTCTTAACGTATATGTTCTGGTCTGCTCCAGCAGAGTTGAAGCCTACGATGCGGATGCAGCTTGGGTCAACCTTCCTGCCTGATTCAGTCACCATGTTGTGGAGGTCAATCTTGAAATTCTTTTTCGCGCCCATATCTACGATATATGGCTCAGCCCAGTAGTTAGCTGTGTCGTAGATGCGGAGGAATGTATTTTTGCTGGCATTGCGTCCCAGGTTGACAACCAAATAGTTGTAGCCAGAAGCATCCAGACCTTCTTCTTCCTCAAATCGC
The DNA here is from genome assembly GCA_904501945.1 of uncultured Bacteroidaceae bacterium. Classification (GTDB taxonomy): domain Bacteria; phylum Bacteroidota; class Bacteroidia; order Bacteroidales; family Bacteroidaceae; genus Minthosoma. Next base: position 683 of record CAJGCU010000157.1, on the reverse strand, counting down.
CATCCGGAGCATCCGCCCTTTTTCAGCTGCAGGGTTGACATCGTTGCACCATGAGATGCCTTTCCTTCGTAAAGAATGTTTGCGATGAACCAGTCATTTGACAGTTCTAAAGGATTTTCAGGAATTACTTGAATAGGCTGATAGCGTTCTGTTGAAGGGTAGTTCACCTTTGAATACTGTTCATACCAGTCAAAACAAGCCACACCGCAAGCCTCATATGGATCTACTCCGTGCTTTTCCATTTTTACCTTAAAAGCTGGTGTCACTTTTTTCTTGTTGATGTAGTCGTCAATGTCGATGTAGTCGCCTGTTCCTGTGAGTGTCATAGAAACATTTACAAAGTGGTCAAGGATAGCCTTGTAAGCCTTTCCCCACTTAGAAGTAGAGGCTGTAGCCCAAGTGCCGTAGTTTCCATAAACAGGCTGTCCCATCTCGTTGTAATTCTTGATTTCATTCGTATTCTTTGGACTCCAGTCAACTTCAGTAATAGTGATTGGATTAGTTCGGATGATTGGAACAGAGTTGCCGAACTCGGCAATAGCTTTAGTTGGGTCGCAGCTTTCATCACTGTTGCCATACCATCCTGCATAGTTGTGTACAGCATAGCCAATCTGGTCGCCTGTGATAGGATACTTGGCATAGCTACGGTAATTAGACTGATAACCTGTTCCTGGCACCCAGAT
>CAJGCU010000156.1 GCA_904501945.1 uncultured Bacteroidaceae bacterium | reverse complement strand
TACTGGTTCTATGGAACAACGGGCTTCCTCTTTTCCATGATTGCCGTATTTGTTTACTTCCTTTTCCGCAAGCGAACAGATTATATCCTTGCCTCCATTTTCATTGCATTCACCTACCCCTTCTTTGGATGGTACACAATATTGGCACTCATCTACATCGCAGCAGCGGCTCTTGTCCGCAACTCAAAAGAAGAGGCTGTAGCAGACAGGATTCTCATTCCGCTTTTGCCACTTGTGCTTGTTGGAATCGTGCCTTTGCTGTCCTACTTCCTTTATCCTGAATTGCGGCTTAAAGATGCATGGATTTCAGGATTCCCCTACTTCACCAACGACAAGGTTGTCAGTATCATCCCTGCCATCCCATTCATCATCATGGCTGTAACGCCTCTCATTTTCCCATTCCTTCCCAAACACGAAGTATTCAAGGGGAAAGCTGCATGGACCGTTTATTTGACTTCAGCAGCCATCCTCGTTGCATCATGCATCTGGATTGTCAAAAGCAATTTCCAGAACCACAACTACCATGCAGAAATACGCATGTATTGCGCTGCAGAAGAACAGGAATGGGACAAAGTGCTGGAAGAAATGACAGGACTGCCAGGAGACGCTTCACGCCAAATGGTACTCATCAAAAACATAGCCTTGCTCAACAAAGGAGAGATGGGCACCAAGATGTTCAAATACAACAACATGGGTGAAGCACCCTCCAATGGATTCGACACACTGAACATACACATGGTGCAGACAGCTGCCCCACTCATTTATTACTATCACGGCAAAACCAATTTTGCCTCAAGATGGTGTATAGAAAACAGCGTCGAGTTTGGCTACAACTTCAACAATCTCAAGATGCTTACCCGCTGTGCCATCATCAACAAAGAGACTGACTTGGCCAAGAAATACCTTGACGTGTTGAAAACCAGCATCTATCACAAAGAATGGGCAGAAAGCATGACACCCATCATCGAAAATCCCCAGTTAGTGGCCGACCACAAAGAATACGCATTAGTCTATGAACTGTGGAGCAATATGGGCAGCGTGCTGGACGGTGACAACGGTCTTTGCGAAATGTATCTGCTGAACTATTTCAGCAACACCATGAACAAGGATTGCAAACCTCTGCAAGAACTGACACTCAACTATGCCATGGTACAAAAAGACATCAAGCTCTTCTGGCCACGCTTCTTCCTCTACGCCCAATTACACAAGGATGAAAAAATGCCAACTCACTACCAAGAGGCAGCGTACCTTTACGGACATCTCGAGCCCCAAAACGTGAACATAACAAAAATGCCTTTCGACAAGAATGTTGTAGATCGCTATAATGGCTTCCAGCAACTGTCACAATCACTACTATCTTCAGGCATGAAAACGCAAGCAGTAGGAGAAGCCATGAAAAGTTCTTATGGTGATACCTTCTATTGGTTCTACTTCTTTTGCAGAGATATTCGTTCTTATTAAATTCAGACACTTAAAAACATTACGACATGAAAATCAAAAACATATTATCCATATTTGCAGCAGCATCTCTCCTCATTGCCTGCAACCATCCATCAGTGCCATCCAATGCTGAAAAAGAAGCAAGATTGCCACGTATTTCCCCTGACTACACAGAAGTCACAATCCCAGCAAATATCTGTCCACTCAATTTCGTAGTACAGGAAGGTGCCACAGAGGTTGTGGCAAAGTTTTCCTACCCTGGTGGTGAAATGACATATGGCGACGGGCTGAAAATAGAGATTGACGATGTTGACTGGGAAGAAATGCGCAAGATGGCGATTGGACAAAGCATTGAAGTCGAAGTGTTTGCAAAGATAAACAACACATGGAAAGCTTTCAACCCCTTCAAAATATATGTAGCAGAAGATTCCATTGACGAGTACATCTCCTATCGTGTCATCCAGCCTTCATATGTTGCATACGAAAAACTGAGTATCAATCAGCGCAATCTCACCAATTTCGAAGAAAGAGAAATTTACAACAATATGGCAGTCGGCACAGAATCTGTTGGCCAATGCATCAATTGCCATTCCTACAAAAACCACAGAACAGACAACATGCTCTTCCATATGCGACAAGGATATGGAGGAACAATGATTGTCAATAATGGCGAACTCAAGAAGATAGACCTTAAAATAGACGAGACCATCAGTGCCGGCGTATATCCCGCATGGCATCCCACACAAAATCTCATTGCATTCTCAACCAACAAAACAGGCCAATCCTTCCACACTAAGGACCTGAACAAGATTGAAGTACAAGATACCGAAAGTGACCTCATCCTCTACGATGTTGACAAAAACGAGGTGAGCATCATTACAGAACTGGAAGACGAACTAGAGGTTTTCCCCACATGGAGCCCTGACGGCAAAAAACTTTATTTCTG
>CAJGCU010000155.1 GCA_904501945.1 uncultured Bacteroidaceae bacterium | reverse complement strand
GTATCGGGTAATGTCATAAGCCGTTTCTGTGAAGATCGTTATGGACGATTGTGGATTTCCAGTGACGATGGTGGATTGTGCTATTATACTCCTGATCATGAAACTTTTACATCGGTGCGGCTGGCAAAGCGAGGAATGGAGCATAATGTGCATGCGCTTTGTTGCGTCGGTGACAGTCTTTACGTTGGCACTTACGCTCAAGGTTTGAATGTGGTGAATGTTAATACGATGGCAGTTACCAATGTGCCCGTGTTCGAAAGTGAAGACGGGATGGCAATAGATGCCAGTGCTTATGCAATATGTAGTGATCGTCAGCAGCGCATTTGGGTCGGAACTTTTAATGTGGTTGCCATTTTCCATCCAGAGACGGGGAAATTTAGTAATGTGAAGGAAATAGGAGTTCCTGTGAACGATATTATGCAGGATTATGACGATTGCCTTTGGGTGGCTACGGATGGAAATGGTTTGTGGTCTTACAATAAAGAAGGAGAATGGAAGCATTATGCTGATTTCAGCAACGAAAATACTGTGGGCGGCTCTCGTCTTTCGGTCAATAGTTTGTTTGAAGATGAAGACAGTACACTTTGGGTGGGTACGGCTCATGGCTTGTTCTGTTATGATCGGGCCGCAGATAGTTTTAGTCGGGTGAAACTGTTGAATGAAGAGCCAAGTGTGTTGGGCGTCGTTGCAGTGGAAGGAAATTTGTGGTTAACAACGTCGGTAGGTCTGCTATGCTATTCTCTGAACAAAGGCGAAGTCATGATGAGCTACAGGGAAGGGGGCAACATTTCTAGCATAGATTTTCTGCCGGATGCTATTTGGTGGGGTATGGATAGCCGACTCTATCTCGGAACAACCAATGGTTTTGTTGCGTTCATGCCTCAGACGATGTATGGTAACGGCGCTAAGCCTCAAGTTGTGTTTACTGATTTAGAAATATTCAATCGCCCTGTTGCTGCAGGCAGCAAGATTTTGCCAGAACGACTGCCTTATCAGAAGGAGCTTCGTCTCAGCTATCGTGAGAATGTGTTCCGTATCATCTTCTCTGCCATGAGTTATTTGCGTCCGTCGGATGTGATTTATAGTTATTATTTGGAAGGTTTTGATGAGGGATGGAACGATGCAGGTAATCACCATAGCATCACTTATACCAATCTGTCGCCTGGTACATATACGTTCCATGTGCGTGCAACAACTAATGAGGGATTGAGGTCGGACGATACCACGTTGCGCATCATTATCACTCCACCTTTTTATTGGAACACGCCAGCGCAGATACTCTATGCCGTGGCAATTGTCTTATTGCTGTTTTTCTTTGTGCGCCATTTGCTGAAGAGGAAAGAAAGGAAGTTTGTTGCTGAGATTCGAGAGATTCATGTACAAAAAGAACATGAAATTCAAGAAATCAATGTACAGAAGGAACAGGAAATCCATGAACTGAACGTTCGCAAAGATCAAGAAATTCAGGAAATCAACATTCGTATGGAGCAGGAGGTGCATGATGCTCGTATCAAGTTTATGACCATCAGTGATAAAGATCAGGAATTTCTTGACAAAATGGAGAAAGTGATAGAACAAAATTTTTCCAATTCTGAATTGTCTGTGGATTATCTGGCAGCCGAACTGGGCATCTCTCGTTCAGGCTTGTTCTCTAAGATTAAGGCGTTGACAGATGTGACTCCAAACGAGATGATTCAGGTGATACGTCTGAAGCATGCTGCATCTTTGCTCCTGTCAGAGAGTTACAGGGTGAATGAAGTATGCTATATGGTCGGATTCTCCAGCCCTTCTTATTTTGCCAAGTGCTTCCAAAAACAGTATGGATGTACTCCTGCCAAGTACAAAGGCTAAGGTCATTCTTTCTTCCTGGGTTGCTTGTTCAGTCTGTAAATTACGCGGATAACACCATACGATGGCATGAAATCATAGAACGTTTCTGTGTATCCCAATGTTTGCGTGTTGAACGTACGTCTGGCCTGTGAACAATTGCCTAACAAGTCGAATCCGTCAAACATGATGGTCAGATTTAACTTCGGCAGACGTTTTGATACTCGTGCATTCCAAATCAAGTGGTCGGTGTTCATCGACGCTTCGTTGTACCCCCTGCGGCAGCACATGCTCAGATAAGTAGAAATTTGCAGGTTCCAAGGCAGTTCCAGTTTTGCTTTTGCGCCATATTGGAATGTGAAAGCGTCTGTCTTTGAGGAATAGCTGTGGTTACTGTTGCTATGCTGATATGAAAAATCTCCTAAAATCTCATATTCCATTTTGTCAGTTGGGCACCAGTTCAGACTCATGTTATTTCTGATTGTATTCCATGTCGCGACAGAACGAATTGCGGTCATGTTTTTGCCGTTTCCACTCATGTCCACATACTGAGCGTACCGGTAGCTTATTTCCTCCTTGATGTTCCACTTCCTGTTGGCATCCAGTGGGGAGAATATGTTGACGGAGGATGATATTTCCCAGTTTCCGTTCACGTT
>CAJGCU010000154.1 GCA_904501945.1 uncultured Bacteroidaceae bacterium | reverse complement strand
CCATCAAACGATGCATTAACAATCACACCTGTGATATCCTTTGGGTTCTCCTCTGATGCCGTCAGTTCTGCAATCGTTGCCTTCATCTTTTCTACCAACTTCGCCTGGTTCTCTGCCAGCAATGCAGCAGTAGCCCCATCAAGAGCAGCCAGCTGTCCATCCAGTTCACCTTCCACAGCATCCGTACCCCATTCAGCCGCAGCCGAAACCGTTCCTGCATACGACACATAAGCGGCATAGAGAGAATTCAGAGTTGCAAAGCTTTCCACACTCGCATCAGCAGCAGCCAGCGCATTTTCCAGCACAGCAACACCTGCATTGAATACAGTCTTCACTTGGTCAAGTGCATTCTTATCAGCCAGAACCATCATGTCATTCACCTTTGTGAACGCCATTTCCTGTGCATAAACATCCTTCACTTCAAGCAGCAGCGACGCAAGCTGAGACACCTTGTCATAATCAGAAGCATCACTGTCTGCAATAGCCTTCAGCTTTGCCTCAGCAGCCAGTTTGTCTCCGGCCAGTTTCAGCAATTCAATTTCCGTGCTCACTTCATTCATTTTCACCTGTACATCAGCACTCATATCATATTCTGTTCCATAATACTTCAGTTGGAAGTTCGTCACACAGAACCATCCCTTGTACTGAGTTCCGTCTGTAGTCGAAGTGGCACCAATGGTCAGCACTCCATCCTCGCCCACCAGCACCTTGTCTGTAGTCAATGTCTCCCAAGCCGTCCATGAGCCTCCGGTCAGGCTAAATAAGCCCGATTTCTTAGTCACGCCATTGGATATCGCGTAAACATGATTATTGGTTGCGTCAGAAGTTGACGACATGTCGGCAGATACTTCATAGAATCCCGGCTTTAATCCGCTAACAGTCTGCTGAATATCAAGTACTCCGCCAACAGCAGTCGAAGAGTGGAACAAGTTCGCTGTTGTACGTTGCTGTACGTCATTCGTATAGTAGAGTGTACAATCAGTTGCGCCACGCAAATTTTCAGAGAAGCTCATCGTCCATCCTTCCTCAGAAAGATGATTTGCTGCATCTTCTGCATATACCAGATTTCCCTCTTCGTCAAAAACAGGCTCATAAGCTTCATTCACGAACCATGGGTCATTGATTGCCCGAGTCACATCCTTCACATCGCCGTCCTGCGTAAACAAGTAAGCCATCTTGGCAGTTTCCAGCACCTCTAGCGCAGCAGCAATCGTCTTTGTCTCTGTAGGATTAGCCACAGCAGTTCTTGCCGTCTCAATGGCAGCCTTAAAGTCATTAGTCCCAGCATAAGATGTCCGTTCGCACAGCGCAGCATAGTAGTCCATCTGGGAAGTTGCAGCGTCATAAGCCTTCACAATCGTTGAAATTTCAGATTGGCGAGCCAAGATTTTCGCAATGGCAGCATTTACCTCATCCACTGAAGCATACTGCTCCGAGTCGCCAATCTCCTCCATCAGCCAATCAAGAACGCTGTTGCTGATAATCTGATAAGTCTCTCCCAGTTCCGAGCAGAAAATCTCAAGTTCCTCCTTAGTCGCATCCAGCTGTCCGCGCGCAACAATCACTTTGTCCTCGTCCGACAACTGCCCACGCTTCATGTTGATTATCAACTCCATCTGCTCTTTTGTCAGTTCAGTTGCATAGAACGCAATGTCATCATAAGCGTATGCTCCGTCTTTATCTTGCCAGAATGGACCGCAGTCTCCCAGATAGATGGCATTGAGCACACCCATCTGCTGCACAAAATAATAGGAGTTGTTCGTAGCATTCCATTCGTTCATGATTTCTCCATCCACATAGTACTTGGCATTCAGACCATTAAACGTGATAGCCACATAATGCCAGTTCTCGTCAAACGATGTAGCTGTCTGGACAGGATTTCCCTCTGCATCAGTCTCTCCTGTTTCTACCTGCTTCGTCCAAATCCACTCATTGCTCTCCACATTCGCGCCATTCACATTCTCCTCCGGCGTATAGTCGCTCCATCCAGCGCAGTTAATCTGCAATGTACGGCGTGTGCGAGCAGAAAACATCGGCCAAGAGAACGTTTTGTAGCTGTCCGTCTGGCTATAGGCAGCAATAGCCGTCGAATAGTAATGTCCAGCAGCATCCGTACCCTGCTTTTCATTCGCCACATAGCCATTCATCCAGAAAGCGATGGTAAACTGCTCCTTGCTCTTTGCCTGACAGTCGGTAAATGCAGTTGTTGGGACAATCAGATAATTCTGGTGAGAAGCAATAACACCCTCAGGATTATTCTGGTAGTAAGTGCCGAAGTTAGTATCTTCCGACTGAACAAACAGACCTGTACCCACTTGTTCAGCACCTAAATCCTGAGCAGACACAATCCCCTCGAAATCAATCGACAAAACAGGATTTGGAAGCGTCTGAGCAGATAATGCTACCCCAAAGGCAAACGCCCCCATAGCAAGTAAAGATTTCTTCATCATACAATAAGTTGATAATTAGGTTATGATAAAATTTTGAAATTCAGCTGCAAACATACAACAAAACTTTTTCATATCCAAAGAAAACAAGAAAAACAACTCAAGTGACTGACGAAAAGCACTCGAAACCGAAAGTACAATGCCTTGTACTAAGAGATGGAAGAGGAACTGAATAAATAAGGTGAATTCATAAAAAAACAGGAGGCTGCGTCGCGACGCAGCCTCCTGTTTGTAATATCAATGATTTTCGTTTACT
>CAJGCU010000153.1 GCA_904501945.1 uncultured Bacteroidaceae bacterium | reverse complement strand
CCAATGTGGCTGCTGGCTCGCTGGCGCTTTTCCTGGAATGGAAGAAGGCTGGCGGCAATGCCGAGCTGCATGTGTATGGAGATGGCAGGGGACCTTATGTGCTGATGGAGGAAACGGGAGAGACGACAACCGAGTCGTGGAACCGGCAGTTTGTCCTTTGGCTGCAGGCAAAAGGCTTTATAGACAAATAATGTTGTACAATCTTTCATGCCAGTTAATGCTTAATATGAACAAGAGTATTTTATCAATCGTTTTAGCTACATGCCTGACTATGACAAATCAAGCAGAAGCCCAAGAATCTCAAATATTTATAGGAAGGCAAATGCCGACAATTAGCGAACGCACCTTCACTCCGGAAGCTTTATGGGCTATGGGAAGAATTGGAGGGTGTGACGTTGCTCCAGATGCTAAAAGCGTTACCTACAACGTTAGTTATTATAGTGTAGAACAGAACAAGAGCCACACTGTGATATATACGGTCAACGCTGATGGAACAGGTGAAAAACTCCTGACAACGTCAGAAGGAAGTGAACTGGCACCTAAGTATATTGCAGGTGGAAAACTCATTGCATATCTCGCAGCTGACGCTAATGGAACGATGCAGATATGGACCATGAATACAGATGGAACTGCACGTAAGCAGATTTCAAACTTGTCTAAAGATGTGGATGATTTCCAATTCTCCCCTGACGGAACCAAGGTTCTTGTCATTCATTCCGTGAAGTATGGCAAACGTGCATCAGACATGCATCCGGATCTCACTAAAACAACAGGACGTATACTCAATGACGCAATGTATCGCCATTGGGACGAATGGGTGGAAAGCATCCCGCAGCCTTTCATATATAGATACAACGGAACAGAACTTTCAACAGACCCGGTACGTTTACTCGGAGATGAACCTTACGAATGTCCTATGAAACCATTCGGAGGCATAGAGCAACTTGCTTGGAGCCCTGATTCCAAGCAAATAGCATATACATGCCGTAAAAAAACAGGCATAGACTATGCTGTCAGCACAGATTCCGACATTTTCCTCTACGATGTCGAGAGCGGCAAAACCACGAATCTCTGCAAGCCCGCAGATTATGTTGCACCAAAGGTCGATTACACACGTTCGCTCAAAAATCAGGAAGTCAATGCGCCAATTGTAGAGGGAAAAGACTTCAACCTCGGCTATGACACCAATCCGAGATTCTCGCCAGACGGGAAATATATAGCATGGCAGAGCATGGAACGCGATGGATATGAAAGCGACCGCAACAGGCTTTGTGTTTATGAAATAGCAACAGGAAACAAGACGTATGTGACAGAATTGTTCCGTAGCGGTGTCGATGCATTCTGCTGGGCAGAAACATCAAAGGACCTATTCTTTGTCGGTACTTGGTTGGGCTGCACACACGTCTATAAAACCAATCTCAATGGCGAAATCAAGAAAATCACTGATGGGCAGTACGATTATACATCTGTGTCTCTGTGTGGCAAAAACCTTCTCTGTGGACGCCAGTCCATGTGCGAAGCAAAGGAGCTATATCTTGTAAACCCGAACTTAACCTCAGAAGGCAAGAAAGTCAACATATACAAAGCGAAAGCGCCAAAGAAAGTTGAGCGCCTTGGGGACAAGAGCACATGGGACTTTGAAGATGTCAGCGTCAAGAACGAATTGGTGACAAAAAATGTAACACAACTCACAAAAGAGAACCAATATTTCCGCGACAACATTGATTGGGGAACAGTGGAACCATTCATTACTACTACTGTAGATGGAAAGAAACTCCACAGCTGGGTAGTATTTCCTCCAAACTATGACCCAAACAAAAAGTACCCAGCTCTGCTCTTCTGCCAAGGCGGACCTCAGAGTCCGGTGAGCCAGTTCTGGAGCTACCGTTGGAACTTCATGGCCATGGCTTCGCAAGGTTACATTGTGGTCGCTCCTAATCGCCGAGGTTTGCCTGGTTTCGGCATGGAATGGCTGGAGGAAATCAGCACCAATTACGGCGGGCACTGTATGGACGACTACAAGAGCGCCATCGATGCCGCCGTTAAGCACTATCCTTCTATCGACAAGAATCGCCTCGGATGTGTAGGCGCAAGTTTTGGAGGCTTTAGTGTATATTGGCTTGCCGGCAACCATGACAAGCGTTTCAAATGCTTCATTGCCCATGACGGCATTTTCAACCTTGAGCAGCAATATCTTGAGACAGAAGAAATGTGGTTCGCAAATTGGGATTTAGGTGGTGCGCCTTGGCATCAGGACGACCCTGCAATCAAACGCACCTACGACAACTCCCCACATAAGTTCGTCGACAAGTGGGATGCGCCAATCCTCTGCATCCAAGGTGAAAAGGATTATCGCATTGTGACATCCCAGGCCATGGCGGCATACAACGCCGCTCTATACAGAGGAATACCAGCCGAATTTCTTGTGTTCTCAGATGAGAACCACTGGGTATTGAAACCACAAAACGGAATGCTTTGGCAACGCACATTCTTCAACTGGCTTGACAGATGGCTGAAATAAACTTATAGAGATTTATAAGTTATAAAGTAAAGGGAAGAGCAGATGCCTGTGTCGGTGCCCTCGCCAGCGCCGCCGCTGTTGGTGATGACGCGGGCGGATCATCCCAATGTGGCTGCTGGCTCGCTGGCGCTTTTCCTGGAATGGAAGAAGGCTGGCGGCAATGCCGAGCTGCATGTGTATGGAGATGGCAGGGGACCTTATGTG
>CAJGCU010000152.1 GCA_904501945.1 uncultured Bacteroidaceae bacterium | reverse complement strand
GCAACTGAAAGCATTGCGGGAGAGTCGTTGCGAAGCTTGTTGCCATCGGCAAATGTAGGAAGCGCTGCTGCTATTTCAGGAGTCTTTGTTTCATTCTCGACAGTAGTAACGGCACGGAATTCATATTTTGCAGCGAAGTTGAAATTGCCTGTCTTGTAGTCAATACCTACGATAGGCGCGAAAGCGATGCCGCTTTGGTCCATATCGACACTGATGCTGTGTTTAACCTCTGTAGGAACCATGGCTCCTGTTGCAGGGTTAGGGACAGCGGCGTCAAGAGCACCGTAGATGTTGCCGTTGTAGTTGTTGCTGATGTAGTTTGCACGTACGCCAGCAAATGCGGAGAAGTTCTCGCTGAATTTGTATGCTGCACCGAACTGTAATGCGAACATGTATTGTGTTGATTCAAACTGAGAACCTACTGATGTTCCGTTAATCTGTCCGTATCCTTGTGACTGCTGCATGAAACCCTGCTCCAATTGTGGGATAATCATCATTTGTGCCATGTTTCCAAAGCTTGGGAGACCATCCTTGAACTCTGCCTTTCCGCCGCCGCCAGGCATTCCGAAGAATCCGCTGAATGTCCAGTCGCCAGTTTTGAATGCGCCCATGATGGTAGGCATGCAAGGAACATATATTTTGCCTGCGTGCTTTTGGTCGTTGCGCAAGTTGATGGCATCGCGCTTCTGCCATACCATCTGCCAGTTGGCAGAGAGATGAAAACCGTCTTGAAGGAATGCAGTACCAGCTGGGTTAAAATAAACAGCATCAATGTCAAGCGATGCGAAACGAGCAGGGTTGCGAACAAATGCTGCGTGCTGGTTGGTGTTTGTGAGAAGGCCGCCTGCAAATGATGTAAGAGCAAAGGCCGCCATGAAGAATGTTGTTAAGATTTTTTTCATATTCCTAAGTTTTTTTTATTATTTCTCGCTAAGAGTGCACAAAGGTAGCGATTTTGTGTAAGACGACCATACAAAATGACCTTTTTTACACTCATAATGAACAAAAGATATGTTTTTAATGTTAAAATGTCTTTCATTACCTCTTTTTTGAAAAGTGGAGTGAGCATTGGCTGTGCTTTTGTGTGTGTTCCTAACAAACAAATCTCAAAGTACGAAACAAACACTGTGGGATGAAGGATGGAGATAGTTGCTTTTCGAAGAAATCAAGTCTTCGAAGTGGCTTCGCTTTAGTTGTGGGAATGGCTCCGTTTTAGTTTTAAGCCTTTGTGTGATGGATTTAGGAATGTTTGTGATTGGCAATGGGAACTTGCTGAATTCTCATTATTATATAATAGGAGGTGGCATGTGGATGTGTTTGGTACGAAAAAAAATAAGACTTGTTGGTATCAACAAGTCTTATTTTTTTTCAAGTGGTGCCACCAGGATTCGAACCGGGGACACACGGATTTTCAGTCCGATGCTCTACCTACTGAGCTATGGCACCAATTGGGTTGCTTTTGTTTTGCGAGTGCAAAGGTAGGGTTTATTTCTTTACTGACCAAACTTTTCTGTACTTTTTTTTCTTTTGGGGCAAAAAAAGATGGGGAAATGTGCGTGGAGATGGTTATTCTCCGATAAATTGGAGGAAAAGTTGGGGTTTGTCGTTCACAACAAGTGTATCAGGAAATGCTGTTTCTTGGAGCAGGGGCATGGCATAGCGGTAGTCGCAGATGCCAGAGGTGTGGTGGGCGTCGCTTCCGAGGATGATGGGTGTGTCGTATTTCTTGCATAAGGTTAGCATCTGGACAAACTGGGAGTGTGCAAGGTGTTTCCCTCGTTGCGGATTGAGCGAACTGCTGTTAAGTTCGAGGAGAGTCCCAGTATGGCATGCTGCCAACACTACTGCTTCGATGTCAAAGTCTTTGGCTGTGCCGTCGCAAGGATGCGAGATGATGTGTATTCGTGGATTCTCGATGGCTCCAAGGAGGGCGGATGTGTTCTGTTCGCGAGTGCCGTTGGTGTAGCAGAGCTTGTGCATGCCTGCGATGATGTGGTCCATGCTGTCCAGCGTTTCGTCATCTGTGATGTCAACATTCCCTTCGTAGTCGATGATGTTCAGTTCGGCTCCGAGAAGCAGGCGCATATCGCCGTATTGCCGTGGGACAACGTGCTGATTGCGGAAATAGATAGGCGGGCAGGTTCCTGGAATGGCTGGCCCATGTTCGGTGACGCCAAATAGTGCAAGGTGGTGCTTTTGTGCTTCGGCTATCATCTCGTTGAGTGTGCTGAATGCGTGGCCAGAAACAATGGTGTGAGTATGGACGTCAAGTTTGATGTCTGTCATTTTTTCTTACATTAGTGAGTCAAAAGGGAAGTCCTTTCTCATGCGATATGCCAATCCTGTAACCATAGCTAGAATTTCGCCATTCTGGTTGGTGACTCTGATGTCGCAATAGGGTAATTTTTGGTGGTCGAGCACTTCTGTGCATTCAGCTGTGAGGTGGTCGCCAAGTTTCGCTGATTTGAGAAATGTGATGGTGTTGCTGATGCCGAGCGTGAGTATGCCGTGACAGTTGGCAACGCCAGCGAAAGCGAGGTCGGCCAGGGTGTACATTACTCCGCCTTGACAGACATTGGCGCCGTTGAGATGGCGCTCTTCTACAGTCAGTTCTGCTTTGGCATAGCCTTCGCGGATGGTGGTGAGTTGCGCTCCTATGCTTGCGGCAAATCTGTCATTTTTATTGAGATGTTCGAGTAGTGTCATGATAGGTTGAGTCGTGTTGAGATTGCAAAGTTACACTTTTTCTTTTCTTTTATGGTGCTTCATGATGCCTTTTTTGAGATATTTGCTTATCTTTGCGAAGTTAACTAACATGAATTATTGCTATATGATGATTAAGAAATTTTTATTT
>CAJGCU010000151.1 GCA_904501945.1 uncultured Bacteroidaceae bacterium | reverse complement strand
GAGAATGGGTGTGGCAAGGATGCACCAGGCAATTTGGCACATTATATGGTGGAGAATACTGAGATGCATGCATGGGAAATGTCTGCTGGAAGGTTTGATATCGGCAGTTTGGACACATATAAGGAAGCGGTGGAAAGGTTTGGGTGATACGGACAACAGAGTTTCGAATTGAAAATTGAAAGTTGAAAGTTTCGAATTGAAAATTACGGCCTTAATGAAGGCTGACAATGGACAACAGACAACGGCCAACGGACGATTTGTAAGAATGGTGAACATTGAAAATATAGTTTATGCAGAAGATTGAATTAAATAACAAAGCTATCCTTGTAACTGGTTCGGCTGGTTTTATTGGCTCGAACCTTGTGAAAAGACTTTTCAAGGAAGTGAAAGGTGCCACAATTGTTGGTATCGATAATATGAATGACTATTATGACGTGACCCTCAAGGAGTTTCGCCTGAAGGAACTGGAGGCTGCAAAGCCTGCTGACGTCAATTATGTGTTCGTGAAGGGCGATATTGCTGACAAGGCTACGATTGACGGTATCTTTGAGCAGTACAAGCTCCAGGTGGTGGTGAATCTGGCAGCTCAGGCAGGTGTGCGTTACAGCATCACCAATCCAGATGCTTATATTCAGTCGAACCTGATTGGTTTCTACAACATCTTGGAGGCTTGCCGCAACTATCCTGTAGAACATCTTGTGTATGCCAGCTCGTCCAGCGTGTATGGCTCAAACAAGAAGGTGCCTTATTCAACAGATGACAAAGTGGATAATCCAGTCAGCCTGTATGCGGCTACGAAGAAGAGCAACGAGCTGATGGCGCATGCGTACAGCAAGCTGTACAATATTCCTTCTACAGGACTGCGTTTCTTCACAGTCTATGGCCCTGCCGGACGTCCTGACATGGCATACTTTGGTTTTACCAATAAACTGGTGAAGGGAGATACCATCCAGATTTTCAACTATGGAAACTGTATGCGTGACTTCACCTTTGTAGATGACATCGTAGAGGGTGTGGTGCGCATCATGCAGGGAGCGCCAGAGAAGGTTCAGGGCGAAGACGGACTTCCTTTGCCTCCGTATGCTGTGTATAATATTGGCAATAACAACCCAGAGAACTTGCTCAACTTCGTGGATATCTTGCAGCAGGAGCTGATTCGTGCCAAAGTGTTGCCAGAGGATTACGACTTTGATGCCCACAAGCAGCTCGTCCCCATGCAGCCAGGCGATGTGCCGACGACCTATGCCGACACCTCTGCCCTTGAACGCGACTATGGCTTTAAGCCTTCGACTTCTTTGAGAGATGGCTTGAGGGCATTTGCAGAATGGTATGCACAGTTTTATGGTCAGAAGGCTTAGATTTTGCTAATGATGCTAACTGAGTGGAAAAGAACTCAACAATTGTTATAAAAAGATAAAAAGCAGTCCGTAAGGGCTGCTTTTTGTTTTTTTAAGGCTTCGTTTTTGGTTACCATTCATTTTTAGCATACTTTTGTGGCAGTGAAAACAGAATGTAAAACCGAGCCTGCGGGTTCATAAAAAACGAAAGATATGAAAAATCGTGGAAGAATTATACCTGCAATCATTCTTGCTGTCGGATTGATTGGGATGGGTGCTGCCATACGTTGTGGCATGGTGACGGTTAAGGAGATGGACCGTACAGTTTCTGTACGCGGATTATCAGAACGTGAGGTGAAAGCCGATAAAGTTACGTGGCCCTTGATATATAAGGAAATAGGAAATAATCCTTCAGAAATGTATGAGTCGTTGGAACAGAAGAACAAGCAAGTCGTGGCATTCCTGAAATCGGGAGGAATTGACGAGGCGGACATCACGGTCAATCCGCCCGTTGTCTCAGACCGTCAGGCTGATAATTACGGAAACGAAATTATGAACTATCGTTATCGGGCGACAGGAGTCATCACGGTGATATCTACTGACGTGGACAAGGTGCGTCAGCTTATGCGCCGTCAGTCTGAACTGATGAAACAGGGCATTGCCATTGTCATAGAAGAATATGGCAATAATGCCGTTGTATATGAATTTACTGGGCTTAACGAGATTAAGCCGGAAATGGTGGAGGAGGCCACGAAAAACGCTCGTGCCACAGCTCAGAAATTTGCAGATGATTCAGGTGCAACACTTGGGGGCATACGCAGTGCCCAGCAAGGACAATTCTCTATCGAAGACCGTGATGCTAATTCTCCTTATATCAAGCGTGTGCGTGTGGTCAATAGGGTAGAGTATTCTCTTGAATAGTTGCAAGGCTTCGAAAGTGTACCCGAGGGGTCCGCCGTACCGTACCCGAGGGGTCCACCTCATCGGACCCCTCGGGTACGGTATATTAATGGATGTTCAAAACTTCCTATATTCATGCTGCAATTTGCTGTTTGAATGCTTTTTTCACGAAGAATCTTTCGTTTTTAGGATAAAATACATACCTTTGTGCTATCTTTGTGTTTTGAGTCTTTATGGGTCATGTCCAGAAAGACTTAAAATGCATGAATAATGTCTAACCTAAATTCATGTGAATATGCGAAAGCTGCTACTTTCTATTTTGATGTTTGGCCTTGGATATGCAGTTCAAGGACAGGAAATCAATGATTGGGAAAATCCGCAAGTTATAGGAATCAACAAGGAACCATACCACGCGAATCTTACATTGCCCTCAAAACGATATTCGTCAGGTGAATGTGAGTCTTTGGATGGTGTATGGAAATTCCGCTGGTATCCGCGTCCAGAACAAAGGACTGTAGAATTTTATGAGATGAGTTTTGATGTGTCTGGCTGGGATGACATTGTGGTTCCTGGAGAGTGGCAGATGCAGGGCTATGGCATACCTATTTATACCAACTGGACAATGCCGTTCAAGAAGGATCAGCCCCGTGTGATGTCTGAACCGCCAGCTAATTATTATTCATACGAAAATAGAAATCCTGTTGGTCAGTATGTGACTTCGTTTAAGGTTCAAGCTCCAGTGAAAGATAAAGCATATTTTCTGCATTTTGGAGGTGTCGAATCTGCAATGTATGTGTGGGTAAATGGCCATAAGGTTGGTTATAGCGAGAAT
>CAJGCU010000150.1 GCA_904501945.1 uncultured Bacteroidaceae bacterium | reverse complement strand
TATCTAGTAGTGACAGGATACCCTCTTGGCGAATACAAGCCAAGCAACTTCAACCCTTATCGCAGACAAGGAAAGGCAGAAGAGCCACATATCTATACATATAATTATTAAATATTAAATAAGATGAAACGCGTATTTTTAGCCACCTTAGCAACTGTATTCGCCCTATGTATGCAGGCGCAGGATACCTCTATGCCAACTTTCACTTCGCCAGACGGAGTCCTGAAAGTAATAATTCACACTCAAAATAACGAAGTCAAATACACCATTTACGAAGGAGATCTTAAAGACGGAAACATCTATGCTCTCGACAACAACATTGCCCTCAACATCGAAGGGGCAAAAGAAGGGAGATACACGATATCCTCTCCTAAACTGGTCAAGGAACATTTTGATGCACCTAACTACAAGTTGTCATCCTTTGACAGCGAGTATAACACCGTGACTGTGAAGAACAAAAATGGCATCAACATTGAGTTCAGAGCCTACAACAGCGGTGTTGCATACAGATTTTTCACCACATCAACAAAAAAAGAATGGAAAGTGCTGAACGAAATAGCTGAATTCAACTTTGGCAAAGACAGAACAGCCTACATTTCCTATTCTACCAATCCCAGCAAGCCCAAGGCAATGGCATTTCAGGCTACTTATGACGTAGCTCCACTTTCTCAAACCAAGAATTTGGAAGCGTTTCTCCCTGCAACAGTGGATTGCGGCAAGGCAAAAGTAACCATTCTGGAGACAGATGTAGAAAACTATCCAGGAATATTCTTATTGCCTGGAACAAAAGACAAATCAAGCCTTCGTGCTGACTTTGCAAAATATCCTAAATCATTCGATTTCTATCCCTGGCGCGTACAAAAGTATGTAACTGAAACAGAAGACTATATCGCAAAAGGAACGGGCAATCGCGCATTCCCTTGGCGCATTCTCGCCATCACACACGAAGATAAAGAAATGCCAACCAACACACTTGCTTATGAACTGGCATCACCCTCACGCATCAAAGGCGACACATCATGGATAAAGCCAGGAAAGGTGGCATGGGACTGGTGGAACGATTGGGGATTGAGCGGCGTTGATTTCAAGGCTGGCATCAATCAGCAAACTTACCAGTATTACATCGACTTTGCTGCTAAAAACAAGCTGGAATACATTATCCTTGACGAAGGATGGTATGACCCTAAAAGTGGCGACATGCTCACAGTCATCCCTGATCTCAACCTCCCTGCTCTTGTAGAATATGGCAAACGTAAAAACGTGGGCATCATTCTCTGGACAGTCTTCAACGTACTGGATGCACAGCTGGAAGAAGCTTGTCAAAAATACGCTGCAATGGGTATCAAAGGTTTCAAAGTTGATTTCCTTGACCGCTATGACCAAGAAGGCGTTGAAATGATTTATCGTATTGCTGAAAAGTGTGCGCAGAACCAGCTCATCCTTGATTACCATGGCATTTTTGCCCCACAGGGCATCTATCGCACATACCCTAATGTCGTCAATTTCGAAGCCGTTTTTGGTATGGAAGAAACTAAATGGACGCTTCGTACCAAGGTGCTGAAAGATGGAAAGACCGTTGAAGAGCCTGAAAAAGACATGCCTCTCTACGACGTCACTTTCCCATTCATCCGCGGTATGGCAGGCTATGTGGACTTCACTCCTGGAGGTTTTCGCAATGCCACAAAAGCTGATTTCCAGCCCATTAACAACAACCCTATGACAATGGGCACACGCTGTCATCAGCTAGCACATTACATCATCCACGAAAGCCCTCTGACCATGCTGGCCGACAATCCGACCACCTATGAGAAAGACCCTGAATGTACTGCCTTTATTGCTTCACTTCCAACCGTTTACGAACGCATGAAGGTATTAGACGGAAAGATGGGAGAATATATCATCACAGCCCGTCAGCAAGGCGACGACTGGTATGTTGCTGGCGAAACAAACTGGGACGCAAGAGACGTTGAAATAGATGCCAGCTTCCTGCCAGCCGGAACATATGAAATCACAGCGTTCTTCGATGGCAAGAATGCAGAAAAAGTGGCAAGCGACTATGAAGTCATGAAGCAAACAGTTACAATTCCTTACACCATCCACGAAAAGATTACCATCCATATGGCAAGTGGCGGTGGATTCGCTGCAAAAATTATCAAGAAATAAATATTTACACAATTGACATACAGCCACTTAATAACTCACGTTCTTCTTTAGAGAAGGACGTGAGTGTTTTTTTCTTAACATATTCTTTTTCCTACATCCAGCAGCACTATTGAAGTGAACCGTGTATCATAATTTGGATGTACCGTGTATCCAAATTATGATACACGGTGTTTGAAATATCATGCAGACGGGGAACATGTATGTATTTCTTTCGTTAAAAAACTTATTTACAGCATCTTTATAAAGACAAGCATCGTTTCTTTCACTTTTTTTTTGTACCTTTGTGTCCTAATTTAGAATTAAAACTTAAAAAATGAATAAAAACAATAACAAAAAAGCTGAGTCTGCGGGAAAGAAAACACCTTCTTTTGCAAACTATGTTTCCAGCAAGAAGGAACAAGAAAAAAAGACTTTGGCCATCACTCCTAAAGCCTCTTGGCTCATTGCACTAACTACAACTTTGATTATTGCCCTATTAGGTGCTTTTTTTCTGATTGAACAAAACAGCGACGTGCTGTTCATGGCTCAAAACAGAAGTTTTTTCACCACCAATGCCGTATTTCTGGTCGAATGCATGAAAGTGCCAGGTGGCTTTGCCAACTGGATTGCCTCATTCCTGAACCAATTCTTCTATCACCCTGCCTTAGGCGCCACCATCATGATAGTCATGTGGATTGCAAGCATGTGGCTCAGCAAAATCGCCTTCAAGGTAAAGTTAGAATGGATGGCCGTACTGGCCATACCTGCAGTATGTCTGCTGGTGAGCACTATTGACACAGGCTACTGGATTTACTACATCAAGCAGATTGGCTACTGGTTCTATGGAACAACGGGCTTCCTCTTTTCCATGATTGCCGTATTTGTTTACTTCCTTTTCCGCAAGCGAACAGATTATATCCTTGCCTCCATTTTCATT
>CAJGCU010000149.1 GCA_904501945.1 uncultured Bacteroidaceae bacterium | reverse complement strand
GTGACCATTGTTGGCAAGCTTAATCTTGCTCTTCCTCAGCTTCCTGCTTACAACTATTGGGATACCAGTCGCATAGCGGAAGGTATTCTCTATGTTCGATGTGATGCGGAAAAATATGAGGAATATATTACAGGAATTGCAACTATTGATTCGGATGAATTCGTTGAAGTCCGCATCGTCAATGCCGGTGGCACGTCTGTAGGTCATCTAGCTATCCGTATGAACGAACTTGGTTCTTCGTTTGCCAGCCTGTCTCTTCCCAAAGGAATGTATCTGCTACACATCAAGCACGCATCAGGCAAGAAATTCGTTCTCAAGCAGATGAAGTAGTATTCTTGTGTGTTGGCGATTTGCTTTTCCAAAACATAAATATGCTCTTATACACATACCGTCTGAATGAATGCAGGCGGTATGTGTATATATATTAATGTATATGATGTAATTTGATAAATAGAGTTGCTTATTAATAAGAACTTGTAGCTAAAACAGGTTAAAAAAGAGTATTTTATTGTGGATTTTGGATATTTCTTTTGTGTGTGTCCCGTTTTTTTAGTTCCTTTGTGACCGAAAATATTTTTCTTTGAAAAATTTGAGGATTGAATGAAAAATACAATGTATGTGGCTGCGTTGTAAATGAAGTGCAGTTATATGTTGTTAGGTTGCTGATAAACTTACAAGTTCTTATTTAAGTAGTTAAGCCGAGACTGGGCTAATCTGCAAACTAAAAAATGAGGACTAGAATATAAATTCAACAAAAGCTTTTAACTATATTATTAACTCTTTAAAAAGTTCGGACTTTTATGAAGAAAATCTTTACTCTTGCTCTTTCGGCCATGATGCTGGGGGGGGTAAATCTTTCTGCACAGAAGAATTACACCGTTCTGGAAGACTTGACATCCAAGATTCAGAATGCTGATTTCAGTGTGGACACACCAGTTAGTGGTCTTGAGAAAATCTGTACTTACAATTACGACATGACTGACCCAGGTCTTGGTGCTGGTGGTGTCCAGATTTTTGGTCTGCAGCCTATTACCGGATGGGTGGCTAACTTTCCGACAGACAATGTGCTATTGGAAAATAGAGCAACAACCAATGCAGATGCTAAGGCTGGCGGTATTTTTGCATATATTGATGATGCATCAGAGGAAGTTTCTACAGGTCTTGGCGGTGCATACTATGCTCCGTATTTGACAGAAGAAGTAACAACGGGACAGGGGCTTGGCATTGTGGCTGTTTGGGGCAGCGATGCTCAATACACACAGGATATGACACTTCCAGCAGGTGCCTATATGATGCTTGTAAAGGTGCAGAATACGGCTGGCGGTGAGGCATTCTTACATTCAAACATAGGTTTCGTTGCCGCAGATGGAACAACTTATGTTTCAGGAAAGAAGTCTTTCGCTGTAGAGACATGGGAAACAGATACCATCGTATTCCAGCTGGAAACAGAAACTGCTGGTAAGCTTTCTCTTGGTTACAAGGCTGGCAACTACGGTTCAGGTGGTGCTGCGCACCTCTTCATCGACAATGTGAAGCTTTGCTCTATAGATCCACGTCCGCTGATTCAGGCAGAGGTAGATGCAGCTAAGGTTCAGCTGCTGGCGCTGATTGAAGAAGCGAAGGACTATGGCGTGGATGTGAGTGCAGCACAGGCTGTTTACAACAATGCTGACGCTACACTGGAGCAGGTGCAGAAAGCTATCGAGGATCAGAAGAAACTGATTGAGGCTGGTTTGACAGACCTTTCTGCTTTCTTCATCACGAACCCTCACTTCACACTCGGCACTCCACTGCCAGAGGATGACGGTATTTGTACTTATGATTATGACATGGTTGACCCGAACGGTTCAAATGGACGTGTTGTAAATTACTATGGTATGCTGCCTGTTGAGGGTTGGGTGCCAAGCAATCCGAACGAGAATGCTCGTGCTTGCGGTGTATTCAAACTGGGTAGCAATTCATTCCTTGGCGGTGCAGCGTTCCTTCCTCCAACAACAATGTCTGACGGCTCAACAGAAGGAAACTTGCTCGGTTTCATCAGCGTATGGAGCGCGAAGTCACAATATACGCAAGCAGTGACAATTCCTGCAGGTAAATATACATTGGAAATTTCTTACTACAATGCTGGTGGTGCAGGTGAAATTGGTCAGAACTTGATGGGTTTCATCGATGCAGATGGAAATGAATATTTTGGTGAACTGAAGAAGTTTGAAGAGGGCAAGTGGATGAAGGAGCAGATTAAGTTTGAACTGGATGAAGAGACCTCGGGTCAGTTTTCTGTCGGCTTCACTGCTGCAAATGCAGGTTCTGGCTCTATGCCTCACTTCTTCATCGATGGTATTTCTCTGTATTATGTAGGTGAAACAGAGATTGACCCATCACTTTTTGCGTTGCAGGCTGCCGTTTCTGCAGGTGAAAACTTGCTGGGTGAGAGTTTCAATGTTGAGTTGACTGACAAATTGGATGAAGTGGTGAATGCAGGCGCTAAGTTGGTTAGCTCACAGAGTGCTGACGCTGAGGCTAACAAGGCTGCTGCTGACGCCATCAATAACTTGTTGCCAGAGGTAAGACGCAATATTGACGCATACACAAAACTGAATGAGTTCTACGACGATGGCGGTGCGCTGTCAAATGCGCTTGCTGAGTATGAGGGCTTTGAGCCATTGCATGGCAATCTGCTTGACCTGAATGATGAGGTGATGGCGGCTATTGATGAATACAGCTGGACGACTGCTCAAATTGAACAAGCTATCGATACGCTGGGAGCTATCGTGAAGGATGGCGTGCAGATTGCATGGGAAAATGCTGTGGAGAATG
This sequence comes from uncultured Bacteroidaceae bacterium, assembly GCA_904501945.1. Lineage (GTDB taxonomy): Bacteria > Bacteroidota > Bacteroidia > Bacteroidales > Bacteroidaceae > Minthosoma. The sequence goes on along the minus strand of CAJGCU010000149.1, from coordinate 269 downwards.
GCACTGGTTTTGACAAGGATCTTGACATCTCTATCTTGTTTGAGCAGTTGGCTTATACTTATAGTACATCAGCGTTGGGCAGTGCAGATGTTCCAGACAAGGAATGGGTGTATGGCAGCGCTACCAACTTCAAGACTCAGTACGGTACTGCTGAAGTATGGAATCAGTATCCGTTTGAGGTGAGCCGCACGCTTGCTGATATGCCTGTTGGTACTTATACAATTACTACGAAGGCATTCTTCCGCAATGCTGCTAATATTCCAAACCTT
>CAJGCU010000148.1 GCA_904501945.1 uncultured Bacteroidaceae bacterium | reverse complement strand
TCAAAACCTTCAAATTCTTCAATGATTTCCTGCTGTATTTCTTCTATTGTCATATCTTTAAAACTTCTCAGTCCATATTACCTCAAGCATTGTCTGTCCGACGGCCTTGAGTGTTTCTTTGTTAATATTCTTAATGTTGTCATTCATTGTATGCCAAGTGGCAGGGAATCCGCCTGTGTTGGTGTCGGTGGCAATGACGTCTATGCAGGGAATGCCTCCGCGGTTCACCTGCAAATGGTCGTCTGTCACGGCGCCTCCATTTTCGTAGTTGAAATACTTTCCGTATCCTATGCGATGTGCTGCTGCCCAAACTTTGTTTACGACAGAAGGGGCATAGGCCATTGAAAACTGTTCACAATAGAAAACGGAATTGCCGTTTCCGACCATGTCGAGGTTGATGCCATATCGAGCATTATAGCCATCTATGTGTCGTTTCCCAGACCAGTATTGGCTACCCAAACACCATGTGCTTTCATGGTTTCCGTTGGCGTCAAACTGTGGTGTGCCACAATCTTCTGCATCCCAGCAGATAAAGTCAATACCCAATGAAGGGTTAAGCGCGAAAAGAGCTGAGTCGCCTTTTTCTACAGCGTCTTTCTGTAGCTGTCGAGCGAGTTCCAGCATTACGCCAATGGAACTTGCGCCATCATTTGCGCCATCGATAGGTGTGTGATGATAAGTAGGGTTAGGGTCGTAGTCTGCCCATGGACGGCTATCCCAGTGACCTGAAATGATAATGCGGGCTGGGGCATCAGGATTGAAAGCGGCAATGATGTTACGCATCTTGATGGGTGTGCCGTCATAGAGCTTCGCGTCAGCATACTGGTCGTAAATGGTTGCACCAAAACTTCTGAATTTCTGAGCGATATAGTTTCCGCATGAATCGTGAACTGCGGTGTTCATTACGCGTGGTCCAAAAGCACATTGCTCCGCTATGTAAGCATAGGCAGAATCCTCGCAGAACAAGGGTGCTGGTGAAATGTATGTTGCAGGTGTATACTTTTTCTCCTTGCAGCCAGTCAGCAGCAAAGGGAACAAAAGAAGATATAGCAATTTTCTCATTTACTTTTATTTAAGATATGCAAAGGTACGACTTTTTTTATTGATAATTGGCAATTGGCAATTGATAATTGGTGATTGGCGATTGACAACGAAGTCTTTCGGAGGATTTTCTACTTTTCTTTCTTCAAGAATTCCGCCAGTTTTGCTACAGCATGTGCACGGTGGCTGATGCCGTTTTTCACTTCTGTGCCCAGTTCCGCAAAAGTTTTTCCATATCCTTCTGGAACAAAAATAGGATCATAGCCGAATCCGCCGTTGCCACGTTTTTCGCAGATGATATGACCATTGACTATCCCGTCGAAATATTTTTTTTCTCCTTCCTGAACTAAGGCGATACAGGTGCGGAAACAGGCTTTCCAGCCTTGAGTGCCAGCCAAAGGACCGTCTGTGATTGTAACAGGTGGAATGGCGCTTAGTTTCTCAAGCAACGTGTCCATGTTGTCATCGTCCTTATTCTCTCCTGCACTTTTCCCGTTCTTGGCAGCATAGCGGGCAGAATATACGCCAGGCTCGCCATTCAGTGCTTCGACCTGCAAACCAGAATCATCGGCAAAGCAGTCCAATCCGAAATGTTCCTTCACATATAGTGCCTTTTGCAGGGCATTTGCTTCAAACGTATTTCCCGTTTCGGGTATGTCGTCATGGCAGCCTATGTCTTTCAGTCCCTTTATGTCATACATGCCGCCCAAAACCGCGCGTATCTCTTCCAGCTTGTGGGCATTGTTGCTGGCAAGTACCAATGTCTTCTTTTCCATAAAAATGTGTTATATGTTGTAAAATTAGTGCTTTTATTCCATTTTTGTTATCACTTTTCTAATATTTTTTACTTTTTTGTACATTTTTACACTTTTTGTTTGACAAACAGAAAAAAAAGACATACTTTTGTTTACAATTTGTATGCTATGCTGAGCGGGCTGAAACAAACCGTCATGAATAACCGCTCATAGCACTGTTCAACAGAAATAACATGGAAAAGATTGATAAACTAGACAAGCAAATCATGGAGATTATCTCCTCCAATGCACGTATTCCCTTCAAAGATGTTGCTGCTGTTTGCGGTGTTTCGCGAGCAGCCATACATCAGCGTGTCCAGCGTCTCATTGATGCCAACGTAATAGTTGGTTCCGGCTACATGATTAATCCCAAAAGTCTGGGATACAACACTTGTACATACGTAGGAATTTGCCTTGAAAAAGGTTCTATGTATGCACGTGTTGTGGATGAGCTCAGCAAGATTCCAGAAATCGTGGAATGCCATTACACAACAGGACCTTACACGATGCTTGTCAAGCTCTATGCTCGTGACAACGAACAGCTAATGGATCTTCTGAATCGTAAGATTCAAGGTATAACAGGTGTTGATTCCACTGAAACCCTCATTTCGCTCGATCAGAGCATCAAGAAAGAAGCTCCTATCTGTGTGACAGATAATATTGAAGAGAAGATTCAAAAAGGTGGAAAAGCAAAGATTATCATTGAGGAAGACGAATAAGAATCGCTATCACTTTATACATACCGCCTACATAATATTAAAAACACCGTGTACAAAAATTTCGGCACACGGTGTTTTTAATATTATGTAGGCGGTGAATGCGTAGAGATTATTAATTATTCTTCAAGACGATTAAGCTGGTCATTCAATTCTATTATTTCTAAATCCTTAATGTCTTTGCCGTCGATGGTGAAACGCACCAGCGTTCGGACAGCATGAAATCCAGTTCGTCCTGCAGAGCCGGGATTGATGTGCAGGCAATGGAGGACAGGGTCGTTCATGACCTTGAGCAGATGTGAATGCCCGGAAATGAAAAGCTGTGGCGGGTTGGCATAGATGGCTCTTCGGATGCTAGCATCATATTTGCCCGGGTACCCGCCAATGTGTTTCATGAGTACTTCCACATCTTCACATTTCCAGCGATAGATTTCTGAGAACCGATGTCTGAAATCTCCGCCGTCAATGTTCCCGTATACTGCTCGCAGGGGTGCTATCTCTGTGAGTTTGTCAACCACTTCCCAAGTACCAATGTCGCCGGCATGCCATATTTCGTCACATTCCTGAAAGTACTTTTCGAAACGAGAATCCCAGTACCCGTGTGTGTCAGAAAGTAAACCAATTCGTTTCATTTTTTTATTTTTATGTACGCTTAATAATAATCTTTTTTGTACTATTTTATTGTAAATCAGTTTATTGATGATAGGTTTAAGACCGTTTCCCTATATGCTTTATAGAAAATCCCCTCTCGATTGGGGATTTTCATCTTTTATCTCATGTGGAGAGTCTGTAACTTTGCCACCGTAATCAAAAAAATATTTTATAAACAATAATTAAATACTGAAAAATATGAAAAAGTTTTTT
>CAJGCU010000147.1 GCA_904501945.1 uncultured Bacteroidaceae bacterium | reverse complement strand
TACCTTACCAATGTTCTGCTGACCTTCTGGTAGTGTATTCAATGGCGCATCCATGTCGCCCTTCTCAAACACTTTTCCGTTGGACTTGTCAATCGCTGTATATGTAATGCTTCCGTTGCCCGAGAAAGCTGTTCTTGTGCCGAGCGCACCGAACTCAACAGAGACCTTCCCGTCCTTCACTTCTGATGGCAGGATGATGCGGTCGCCATTCTCATCGATGATACCGACATAGGCAGTCTTCACATCTTGCGGCATATCGCAAGCAAAGCTGCTGGTTGCACTGCCTGGCACACGGTCATACTGACCCAGCAGAAAGGCGTTGCTCTCGCCAAGACGAGGATTGGCTGTCCACACCTTCACGGTGTATGTGCCCTCGCTATTGATAGTCACATCGAGGCTGCGCGACTGTGCCATGTTCCATGTGTGGTTGGGGTCGGCATTGCCAAACATGTTGTAGAATTGTTCTTTGTAAGCGATATCCTTGCTGGTGTAGCCGTTGTCGTAGTCGCTACAGCTGTTCATACCAAAGGCAAGTGCTAAAGCACCTAACAGAACCATTAAGTTTCCCGTTGTACGCATTACCATAATTGATTAACTTAAACTCTATTTAGATAGTAACATTTTATATATTCCTCGTTGGCAGAATTGCTCGGTAAAGCCTACGGCGAATGTATCTGCCCACGTGTTCTCGTTATGATTTATTGACAACAAACCATTTTGCGATACAAAGTTACGGACTATCCAACACACACGCGTTCGTGTATGTTACATATATTTTCAAATAGGTTACATAAATTAACTTTCGCAAGTTTCACCTGCTCTTATCTCTCTATCTCCTTCTCTCTCCTTTTCATCTCCCGCGCAAGCGAAACTCTAAAACACAACAGTCGGCAGGAAGGGGGACTTCCAACCGACTGTGAAAATAGTTGCTGCAATATTACTTCTTGAAGAGGAGCGGAGCCATCTCCTTGAGGCTGCGGCGCCAAGTGAGGAACTCGTGCGCTGTGCCTTCAGAAACGTAAGAAACGGCATTGTATCCAGCTGCCTTGAGGTCTTCAACAGACTTCTTCACGCCATCAGGATTCTCCTTTGAGCCACAAGAAGTGAAGATGAGCTTAGGCTGCACCTTGAGGTCTGCTGGCGCATAAGTGCCGCCGCTGAAGAGGCCGTAGTAGTCAAATACGTCTGGACGAGCCAAAGTGATGTTCTTTGTCTCCATACCACCCATTGAGAGACCAGCCATTGCACGGCCTTCTTTCTTAGCAATAGTGCGGAAGTTAGCGTCGATATATGGAATCAACTCATCCACGAGCACAGTTTCGAAGTTTGAAACATCAAAGCTGCCGATTGTGCCGAAGCGTGCTTCGTTAGTCATACCGTAAGTCATCACGATGATGAATGGTTCGCACTTGCCTTCAGCAATGAGGTTGTCCATAATGAGGTTTGCATGGCCTTGTCTGCTCCATGCTGTCTCGTCTTCTCCCCATCCGTGCTGGAGATAGAGAACTGGATACTTCTTCTTTCCCTTTTCGTAACCTGCTGGAGTGTAAACAAATGCACGACGCTCAGTATTTGTGCTTGGAGAGTGGAAGAGCACCTGCTGAACATTGCCGTGAGGAACATTCTTGAGTGCGTAGAAGTCACGGTCATGTGCTGGGATTTCGATACCGCTTTCCCAACGTACAGAACCGTAGTAGTTGCAAGCACCTGGGTCATTGACAGTTGCGCCGTCGATAGTCAAGTGATAGTAATGGAAACCTTCGTCCATAGGACCATCTGTTGTACCAGTCCATACGCCGTTTTCATCCTTCTTAAGCACTGTGCCACCACGTCCACCAAGACCGAGGCTAACAATAACAGAACGTGCCTGTGGAGCCTTGATCTGGAAACGTGCATAACCTTCAGAGTTCACCATTGGATACTCCTGTCCTGGCTGATTGAGTTCGCTTGGCTTGAAGTCTTCTTTTGGAGTTACGTTGTCGAGCGCTGGGTCAAAGTTCTTGATGACGTAGTAAACGTTCTTTGGCTTCAGGTTCTCGTCGTATGGAAGTGGGTGATTGTTCACGCCTACCCATGAATCACGGTCTGAAACATTCCAGAAAGTTACATTGTCAATCACATCCTTGTACTTACGGAAAATACGGAAGAAGCTTGCATAGCGATCTGTCTGCATCGCTACGAGGTGAGCTGGTGCAGTACCTTCAGTGCCACGAGAGAACTGGAGCTGACCACCCATTTCCTCGTTGAGACGAATGTCAAGCTCTGTGATGTGGATGTGCTTTACCAGTTCCTTGTACTTCACGATAGCGTCCTCAACATCCTTGTCAGATGGGCCGTAAGCGTTGTAGTGGCCCTGCATGCCGATACCTGTGATAGGCACGCCGGCAGCTTGCATCTTCTTGACCATGTTGTAGATACGGTCGCGCTTAGCTGGAGTAGCTGCATTGTAGTCGTTGTAGAAGAGGATAGCGTTAGGGTCTGCCTCATGCGCAAACTGGAATGCCTTAGCGATGAACTCGTCACCACAGAGTTTGTAAAGACGGCTCTCACGATATGGGTTTGGCTCACGTCCGCCCCATCCGCGGCCAGGACCAGCGTCAGACATTGCTTCGTTTACAACGTCCCATGCATAAACGATGTCCTTATAACGGTTGACAACAGTGTGGATGTGCTCGCGAAGACGCTCATAGAAAACTTCCTTTGAAACCTCCTTGCCATTCTTGTCTGTGAACATCCAGTCGCAGAACTGAGAGTGCCAAACGAGACAGTGACCACGCAACTTGATGCCATTTTGGCGACAGAAGTTTGCGATAGCGTCTGCATTCTTCCAGTTCCACACACCTTCCTGAGGATGCACTGAACCTGGTTTCATGTCATTCTCTGCAGTGATGCTGTTGTACTCTTTCTTGATGACTGCAACCTGCTCTGGGTCATTGATGTTACGCATGTTAACGGCAACGCCCACAGTAAAATAATCTTTGTAGGTGTCTTTGAACCCCTTGTTAGGATTAACATCTGGATTACGTCCGAACTGTGCCGACGCACAGAGGGCGAATGATGCCAGAATCATTGAAAAGATAGTTTTTTTCATCATTTTTTAGTTTAGTAAATTAGGTAAATAAATATATTATTGAAAAAAGTTACGATTTTTCAATTTGTCGCCCTCAATTCTTGAGACCAACAGTAATCTGTCCACCTGTAGTCTTAGTTGGGTAATAGAACGCAGCATAACGTGTACCCATAAAGAGACGGCGATAGTCAAATCTCATCTTGTAGTTGGCTGTACCAATCTGCTTGAAGGTCTTTCCATCAAGGCTGTAGTAGAAGTTAGCCACATCGCCACGACCAGGATTGAAGTCGCCTGTGATACAGAGGTAAATCTTGCCGACCTTACCTTTTGAAAGTTTCACACTTTCGATTTCCTTGGCATCAACCGCAGTGATTTCCTTAGTGCGATCAGAAAGGCGAACGCTCTCTTCGCTCATGACGAGAGTGTAGCTTGAACC
>CAJGCU010000146.1 GCA_904501945.1 uncultured Bacteroidaceae bacterium | reverse complement strand
GGTGAAGATACTTTGCTGCACGAAGCAGGCTGATGCGAACATGAGGAATTGTCCTAATGCCATAACGGCTCCGCCTACGATGATGGAGCGGCGGTTGCCCCAGTAGCGGTCGGCGATGTATCCGCCCAGCAGTGGGGTGAGATATACAAGTCCTGTGTAAGAACCATAAATTTGGCTTGCTTCAGCACTGTCGAAAAAGGCTGCTACGAGGTAGAGCACAAAGAGAGCTCGCATACCGTAGTAGCTGAAGCGTTCGGCCATTTCAGTAACAAAGAGCAGATAAAGCCCTTGTGGATGTCCTTGTTTTGCCATTGTGTTGATAGGTTTTGGTTATGGTAAAGATTTATGTTTATTTCTTATTTCTTTCTTCTTGCTGCTGCTTGAGAATTTCCATCTGTTTCTCCTGCATAGCCTGCAAGCGTTCCATAATGCTTGATGTCTTTTTCTTATCGCCGGCACTTGCTTTGCGTTCAGCATGGCGCTTCTCCAGTTTTTCGAGCAGCTTGTTGTCGTCTGTTGTCTTGCGGAGGAACCACATCATGAGTACGCTGACAAGCGAGGAGATGAAGTAGTACCAGTTCAAACCTGAACTGTAGCTATTGAACGAGAAGAAGAAGATGAGTGGCATGAGATACATCATCCATTTCATCATTTTCATCTGTTGCTGCTGCTCGGCTGTCATTGAGTATTGCTGCTGGCGCTGAGTGACAATAGAACTGGCAACAGTAGCTACGCACCAAAGAACACAGAAAATTGAGATATGGTCGCCGATGCCCCAGATATTAAAGCCCCAGTTGATGACATCATCGTAAGTTGAGAGGTCCTCTGCCCAAAGGAATGACTCTCCTCGCATTTCGATGTAGTTAGGGATGAAGTTGAAGAGGGCAATCCAGATTGGCATCTGAATGAGCATTGGCAGACAGCCTCCCATTGGGCTTACACCGTATTCGCTATAGAGTCTCATCACTTCCTGCTGTTTCAGCATGGCGTCTTCAGGCTTTGGGTATTTAGCGCTGATTTCATCCATCTTTGGGCGAAGCACTCGCATATTGGCAGATGAAAGGTATGATTTCTTCATCAATGGGAAAACAATGATTTTCACGATGATGGTGAGCAATACCAGCACCAATCCCATGTTGAGACCTAGACTTGTGAGGAAGTCGAACGCATAGAGGAAGATGAATCTGTTAATCCACTTGATGACAGGCCATCCCATATAAACAAGCGACTGGAGGTCAAGGTCTTCTGTGGATGCAATCAAATTTTCGTTTTCAGCCAGTGTGGAGAACTTGTTAGGACCTAGGTAGAAGTGGAAGCTTGTTGGCTTTATGCCCTTAGGGTCGAAGTCTGCAACAAAATTTGTCTTGTAAGTCTTCAAATAGCCAGAGCCTTTTTCCAACTGTGATGAAGACATGTTGTTGATAGATACAGGAGAATCGGCAATCAGCACTTGACTGAAGAACTGTGTCTTGTAGGCAATCCATTCAGTCTTTTCTTCAAATTCGTCTTCTTCGCTGTCGCTTCCCGTGGAAGAGAGCTCGTAAGTTTCGTTGTTTATATCTCTGTAAGTGATGGTAGCATAGCGCGTTTCAAAGTCGTAGCCTTTTTCCTGCTGCTTCATGTCTTCAGTCCACTCAATCTGCATGGATTTTGTGTTAGAAGGGAAGAATCCATCAAGGTTGTTTGCCTTCACGTCCATATCGAGAACGTAAGAGTTTGGCTTGAGCGAATAGATGATGTCGATGGATCCGTTGGCGATAGGGAGGTGCATGGTTACACCGTTCTCTGATACATCGATAGGGGTGAAGAACAATTCGTCAGTGATGATATTGGCTGTTTTGCCGTCCATCATGAAACGCATATTTTGGTCTTCTCTGTCAAAGAGCACGATGTTTCCGCCACTTTGACTCTTGTAAGTGCTGTCTTTCATCTCAACCTTCTGCATCTGTCCTCCCAGATTGGTGAGAGTCACTTTCAGCAGTTCGTTTTCGATGACAGTTGTTCCTGCTTTTCCTGTTCGTGCTTCGAAAAGCGGGTTGAGTGTGTCTGCAACCTCTTCTGCAATTTGTGCTGCTTTCTGTTGCTGCTCTTTAGCTTCTTTGGCGTAATTGACGGCATTGATAGAGTCTTGGATGCGCATCTCTTCTGCTTGAATGCCACGATTGTAGTTTTCGTAAGCTCCAAATCCGAAGACGACAAGCGCCATCAGTATAAAGCCAGTAAGTGTGTTTTTGTTCATTCTTATATATTATTTTTGTGATTTCTTCTTTGATTTAATGCCATAGTGGCACAAAAACCGTGCAAAATTACGAAAAAAAACTGAATTTGTGGCTAAGAAATATCTTTTTAATGGATTTTTGTGTTACTTTTGCATCGGAATTAAATACAGACACGAAATGATGAAGACAAAACTTTTCATGTTACTGGCGTTTTTCGCCTTGACGCTTGGCGTACAAGCTAAGAAATATCCAGAGATTAAATTTGAGAAGACAACTGTTGATTTGGGCACATTCTCGTATGAAGAGCCAGTGAGAAAATGTGTGTTTAAGTTTACGAATGTGGGAAAAGCTAAGCTTGTTATCAACTCTGTTCGCGTTAGCTGTGGATGTACAGTGGCTAACTATCCCAAGGACTTCATCGCTCCTGGTGCTTCTGGCGAGATTTCTGTGGTATATGATGGATCAAACAAGATGCCAGGCCGTTTCAAGCAGTACATCACTATCATCTCTAATTGCAAGGATGAACTGGCACGCATCTTTGTTGTGGGCGACATGACAGATGTGCCTGTCAGCAAAAAGACTGAAACGAAAAAGACTGAGACGGAAGCTAAATAAAGGATGTTTATAGATGCATAAAAAAAGCAAGGTTGGATTCAATCTTGCTTTTTTTGTTATGATAAGTTAAGTAATTAACTTGCTAGCATTTAATCCTTTATTCTTATAGCTTAATTTTCATGCCATCCTCTGCAAGAATGGTGTTAGGGAAAATTTGCTGTGCTTCATGCAGAAGAACATCGTCAGACTTGTAGCGTGCAGAGAAGTGTCCAAGTACGAGTTGCTTGGCATGGGCATCAAGAGCTATTTGTGCTGCTTGTGCTGCTGTGCTGTGGAAGGTTTTCTTAGCCAAGAGAGCATGCTCTTGTGCGAAAGTTCCTTCATGATATAGGCAGGTGACATTTTGCAGAAGTTCAGCAAGTTGAGGTTGGTAAGCCGTGTCTGTGCAGTAGGCGTAGGAACGTACGGGGTCAGGTGGTGTGGTCAGACGTTCGTTGGGAACGAGTGTGCCATCTTCTGTTGTCCAATCCATACCAGCCTTGATGTTATTGATTTGCGAAATGGGAATATTGTAGAAGTCTATGGCATCGCGTCGAATGTGCCGTGAAGTTGGCTTTTCTTGGAACATATAGCCGCAGCAGGGGATGCGATGTTTGAGTGGTATGGTGGAGATGCTCACAGAACGGTCTTCATAGATGGTTTGTGGAGCTTTTGTGTCGATTTCGTGAAGGAAAATCTTATAGGGGGAGTCAGCACAGAAATAGTCTAT
>CAJGCU010000145.1 GCA_904501945.1 uncultured Bacteroidaceae bacterium | reverse complement strand
AGTCTTACAAGGGCATCGTTATCAAGAACGGCGTGAAGTTCATCAACAAGTAATTGTCCTAACAATCCATATCATGAGGGGGAAGCCATACGGCTTCCCCTTTTTTGTACACTTCTTACATGAGAGCTCGACAAGTTCGCTCCATCCACCCCCGACAGCGTTGCGGAAAATGCCTCAGGCTTGTTCTCTCAAGCAATTGGCACGCGTGTGCTCTTGAAAATTTTCAGACTCATCATTCTTTCAGTTTTTTGTCTTTTAATGGTTTTGTTTGTTTTGATAAATGCGTTCTCGATGCACATTCCGATAATGCAAAGTTACGCATAAAGACCCCCTGCCTGCAAGCGTTTTAGCATGAAAGACGGGGAGTGTCTCCGCAATCCTTCTCAAGCAGGCGAATATTCGCCTGCCATCCCCGAAAATCTGGCGACACATCCAGAGGCATCTCCATGTCACACAGCGTTGCACCCCGATAGGCACAGAGCATTTATGCCGATACCGCACCGCCCAACCGTCTGCATCCCGACCATCATTTTCTCATTTTGCATAGGGGACATATATAAAGAGGTAGGTTAAGTTTTATTTATATATGTAATATAACGCGAGTTTGATATAAGAAGTTACGTAATCTTTAATGTCTGGCTAAAGGCTGAAGAACCCCAGGCTCACAACAATCTCTATCTCTTTCGGATATCCTCAAAATATTTTGAGTCAAAATTCATCCCATTTTCAGCTCCGCTCACAACCTCAAAAGGGATGAGAGTCTCACCTATACCACAGGTGAGACTCTTACGTGTACCATAGGTGAGAGTCTCACCCCTTTTGAGGTACAACATGAGGCATCGAACAGGTGTCTGTCTAAGGGTAAAAAACGTGAGTATAATAACTTTCCTATAACTCCGAAGAAAAACAGAATATTCTTACATCGAACTCACGTTAATATAATATACGCGATACGCGCGCCCCTGCGCACGAGATATAAATTAGTGCGTATCCGAAGAGCCGTGCATCAATGTACAAGAGGAAAAGCGGGCAGATGCTTGATTGTGTTGTAAATTTGTCAAACTTTAAAATCTTTACACAAATAGCTTTTAAATACCATAAAATACGTTTTTTTTTTCACTTTTTCTCTTTTATGTTTGGAACATATGTTCAAAATCACTTATTTTGTATTCGATTATTAAGAATAATTCAATTATTTTTTATTTCTAATTTTAAATTATTTACTATGAAGAAAGTATTACTCGCTGCTTCGCTTCTTTTAGCGAGCATGTCGTCTGCTTTTGCTCAGGTGCCCGACGCATCTGGATGGAAGGAAGGAGACGAAATTACCGAACAGGTAGGTTTGGGCAATCCTAATTTCACCAACGAGCCAGCAGACTACTGGATTTTTGAAAGAGGAGATCAGGGAAACCCAACTCTCACAGGTGGCTGTTTCGAAATGTATGACGGTGTCGATGTTGACCTCTATCAGTACGTGCTGCTCCCAGCAGGTATGTACAAGGTAGAAGCTCAGGCATACTACCGTGGCGGTACATCTTGGGACGTGGACCCAAACACTTACGGAACATCTGACTGGAAAGATAACGCTGTCATGTACGCTCAGGGAGGTATTTACAACTTGGAAGACAGCACCTTCATTGCAGAGCGCACATTCCAGACTCCTATCATGCCACGTCTTTTCGACGCTGACGAAGAGAAGCTTTATGAGGACCAGGATTACACTTTGAATGAAGACGGCAGCAAGAGCTTCACTGCGGGCTGGGACCGCTCAGACAACACCACTGCATACGGCTTTGCCCCTGCTTCTATTCCAGGCTCACTGGTTTATTTCGCTGCAGGCAAATATGCACCATACAATGATGGAAGAGGTACTAAGTACAATACCGTTACTTTCTACATCGAAGAAGATGGCTATGTAAAGATTGGTATTTCAAAGATGGAAGCTCTTTCTGCCGACGCAGTTCTTGCAACCAACTTCAAGCTCTACTACATGGGCCCGGCTGGTGAAATAGCTGAGCTGATCGGTCTTCAGGAAGAAGTATCTGCACTTTACAACCAGGTGAACGACATCGTGGAAACTTCTGAAGGTGGTATGATTTATACACTTGTCAGCGATGCGCTGATGGAGTTTGAAGGCGAATACGGTGACATTTCAGATATGGACAAAGAGCAGTGCATTACTGCAAAGGAACTCCTCTCAGAGCTTCTCGGGTCAGCAAAGGCTGCTCAGTCTGCAGTTAAGCAGCTCGAGTCTGTTCTCCCATCTATGGAACTTCTCTACAACACAACAGAATATCCAGGCAAGGCTGAATTCGGTGTACTCCTCGAGGCAGCAAAGAACTGCATCGACCCAAGCTACGAAATGGGCGAGGATGAAGGATTTGAAACATTCGTGAAGGCATTCGATGAACTGATTGCTGGCCGCTTCACTTATCTCATGACTCAGGAGAAAGTAAACGGTGCATGGGATTTCTCTACAGTTATCGCAAACCGCTTCTTCACAAATGAAGTGAACAACCCTGTTTGGAACACAGAGACAAACTTCTGGGAGTATGACCAGGCATTGAAGGATGCTCATCCTGATTTCTTCAACGCAATGGAATTTGACAGCAACAATGAAGCACAGAAGGCATCAAGAAGCGAACTTTCTGGCGATGTTGTGCTCAACAGCTCTGACAACACAGTTCCATTCAAGTGGTACAAGACCGGCAGCGGCGGTCCAGGCTGGGAAGTTTACTACGACCACAAGATGACTTCTTGTAAGTCTTGGGCAGTAACTCCAACAAGCGGCATTTCTCTTATCGGCCAGTATCTGACAGGTCTGCCAAACGGCTACTACTCACTCACTGGTATGGCTGAAGCGTGGACAAATGAAGGTGTGGACGCTAGTGACAACCACTTTGTCATCAGATCAGCAACAGGCTCTTCTCGTTCAGAACGCGCAGAACCACGTGCATGGTGGAATGGTAACACGAAGGATTCATGGAACACTCTTTCAACTGGTATGGTTGAAGTAACTGACGGTTCTGTTTGGGTAGAGGCATCTCTGAATGGTTTCTATTCTATCACAGGCTTCCAGCTGTTCTACTATGGTGAAACACCAGACTTCACAACTCTCCTTGCTCCTACAATCGCAGCAGCTAAGGAAAACGCAGCTACACTCACATGGGCAGGCGACATCAAGGCTGTTAACGCAATCCTGAACACTATTCCTGAAACAATCGACAGCCAGGAAGCATACGTTGCTGCTGTTGCTGCTATCGATGAAGCTAACGCATACGTTGCTAAGGCTACTGCTGCTATCAACGAATTGCAGAATGTCATCACTAAGTTCGGTGACCTCTATAACGCACAGGCTGAAGGCAGCCCAGAATCATTGATCGCTGAGCTTGCATTCATGCACAACCTTAGCGTAGGCGAAGACGACCCAGATGCTACATATCTTGACGCTGCTGTTGCTGCTGAAGACTATGCTGCATACGAGGACTACCTCAACTACCGTAAGAACATGGGCGAACTCATCAACGATGCAAATATCGCTCCT
>CAJGCU010000144.1 GCA_904501945.1 uncultured Bacteroidaceae bacterium | reverse complement strand
ATCAGCAAAACGAAGATATTCAGAAGAAACAGCACGAAATTGATGCTCAGAAAGAGAACATCACCAAACAGCAAGACAAACTCAACACCTTAATAAACGAACAGCGTTCAAAACTAGAAACAATCTCAGGCTTAACAACAGAAGAAGCAAGAGAATCACTCATAGAATCGCTCAAGGACGAAGCCAAGTCACAAGCTCAACAATATATCAATGAGATTATTGATGATGCAAAAATGACTGCTAACAAAGAAGCGAAAAAGATTGTCATCCAATCTATACAACGCGTTGCGACAGAAACAGCTGTAGAAAACTCCGTAAGCGTTTTCCATATTGATTCTGACGAAGTTAAAGGTAGAGTTATTGGTCGTGAAGGACGCAACATCCGCGCGCTCGAAGCTGCGACTGGTACAGAAATCGTGGTTGACGACACACCTGAAGCAATTGTCATCAGCGCATTCGACCCTGTTCGCCGCGAAATATGCCGCCTTGCACTCCATCAGCTTGTTGCAGACGGACGCATACACCCTGCACGCATCGAAGAGGTTGTTGCAAAAGTAAAGAAACAAGTGGAAGAAGAAATCATTGAGACAGGAAAACGCACCACAATAGACCTTGGCATTCATGGTTTGCACCCAGAGCTCATCCGTATTGTAGGAAAAATGAAATACAGGTCATCATACGGACAAAACCTGTTGCAGCACGCTCGCGAAACCGCAAACCTCTGTGCTGTCATGGCTGCAGAATTAGGATTGAATCCTAAAAAAGCACGTCGCGCCGGTCTTCTCCACGACATTGGTAAAGTACCAGATGAGCAGCTTGAAATACCGCATGCACTCTACGGAGCACAGATTGCTGAAAAATATAAGGAGAAACCAGACATCTGCAACGCAATTGGTGCACACCATGACGAGATGGAAATGACAACACTTCTTGCACCTATTGTACAAGTATGTGACGCCATTAGCGGCGCTCGCCCTGGTGCCCGTCGCGAAATCGTAGAGGCATACATCAAACGCTTGAACGATCTCGAAAATCTGGCAGCAAGCTACCCTGGAGTCACTAAGACCTATGCTATTCAAGCTGGACGCGAACTCCGTGTAATTGTTGGTGCAGACAAAATTTCAGACAAAGAGATAGATGTCCTCAGCACAGATATCGCCAAGAAGATTCAAGATGAGATGACATACCCAGGACAAGTAAAGATAACAGTAATCCGTGAAACTCGTGCTGTTGCATTTGCTAAATAACACACTCATTTTGCCAGTTTCATGAAGAAAGTTTTTCTACTCTCATTATTGGCAACTACCATCAATGCCTTTGCCCAATCACGTGATTGGGACAAAGGCATTTCTTATTCCATTGAAATGTCAGGAGCTGTATCGAATGGGAAACATGCTCCTTTTTGGCTTACAGCCAATCGCTACGGCCTTCCTTCAATCGAAAGAAATTCAGGATATATACGTGGAAGCATTTTCCGAAATGCAGAAGCAGATTCCACTAGACACTGGGACATCGGATATGGTGCAGACATTGTCATCCCCTGCAACCATACAAGCAATTTTTTCATACAACAAACTTATGCCGACATTCGATGGATGAAAGGCATACTGACCATCGGGCAAAAACAGCAGCCCATGCAGCTAAAAAACAAGGAGCTAAGCAGCGGTTCTCAAACTTTTGGTATCAACAGCCGTCCTTATCCTGAAATACGCCTTGCATTGCCCTGCTATTGGAATATCCCTTACACCAAAGGAACGCTTGCATTCAAAGGACACATTGCTTGGGGTATGTTTACTGATGACAAATTCCAAAAAAACTTTGTCAAAGGAAAAAGTCACTATGACCAAGACGTACTCATGCATACTAAAGCAGGATACCTCAGAATCGGTAAACAGGAGAAACCATTTACAGCAGAACTTGGACTTGAAATGGCAACGCAATTTGGAGGGACACATTACGAGTACATCTCCAATGGCTACAAAAAAACAAAAAGTGCCAGAAATCTCAAATCGTTCTGGCATGCGTTTATTGGCGGAGGTTCTGATCCTGCTATGGATGGAGCGACTCAAAACAACGAAGGCAATATGTTAGGAAGTTGGGTTGTAAGGCTAAATTACAACACCAAACATGCCCAATTCGGACTTTACGCAGACCATTTTTTCGAAGATCATTCAGCCATGTTTCATCTCGATTATGACGGCTACGCCTTTGAAAATGGACAAATGATAAAGAAGGAAAAACGTTATTTAGTTTACCCTCTGAAAGATATTATGCTGGGAGCAGATGTACACTTGAAAAACTTTCGTTGGATAAGCGATGCTGTCATTGAATATCTGTACACGAAATATCAAAGTGGCCCTGTTTACTCTGAGCGAACACCACAAATTCCAGATCACATCGGTGGCGTAGATAATTATTACAACAACGGCATTGCACCTGGCTGGCAACACTGGGGACAAACCCTTGGGAACCCTTTTTACATTTCCCCCATCTACAATACAACAGGACGATTGTTAGACTTTCAATGCAATCGCTTCACGGCATGGCATATAGGAGTCGCTGGCCAGCCCACAAAGAATCTTAATTATCGTTTAAGAGTCTCATGGCAAGAAGGTTTAGGCACTTATGACCACCCATTTTTTGAGTCTCGCACAAACATGAGTCTTGGCATCGAAGCAAACCATCAATGCGACAAACTTTATAAAGGACTTAACATCAAAGCCGCCTTCGGCATTGACCGTGGCGAATTATTTGGCAATAATACAGGAGGAACCATCAGCCTAAGAATCGAAAGATAGATAACACACACATGAAGAAACTCATCTATATCATATTAGCATCCATTATTTTCACGGCATGTGAACTCGAAATCATGGATAATGGAACATTGGGCGGGAATTGGCAACTACAAAGGATTGACACCCTCTCCACTGGCGGCACATGCGACATGTCCTCAAGTTACATTTATTGGGGGATTGAAAACAACTTGTTACAAGTACGCGACATTGACAACCGAAATTTTCGTGTATTTTTTCGCTTTGATAAACAAGCAGACAGCCTTTCCATTTCAACCCCCTTTCATGCTGAAACAAAAGATGAACTACAAGCACTGAAAAATGACAGTCTTTTACGGCCATTGGGCATTAACAATACCCAAATAACATTTTATATAAAGCATTTAAGTAATAATAGCCTCATCCTCGAAGACCAAAAACTAAGGCTTAATTTCAGGAAATTCTAATGCGCATGAATTCGAAGGGAATAGTATTCGGGGCCTTTCACTCTCGCACACTCTTTCATTATCAGCAAGGATAGTCCTGCAAAATTTCCACGAGTTCACCGTATGCATAATCTTTTAAATACCTTGTACGAAATCTTTCAAACACGGTGTTTAAAAGATTATGCATACGGTGAACTCGTGGAAATTTTGCAGGACAATCCTTGCTGATAATGAAAGAGTGTGCGAGAGTGAAAGGCCCCGAATACTATTCCCTTCGAATTCATGCGCATTAGAATTTCCTGAAATTAAGCCTTAGTTTTTGGTCTTCGAGGATGAGGCTATT
>CAJGCU010000143.1 GCA_904501945.1 uncultured Bacteroidaceae bacterium | reverse complement strand
GAGTCCTTTGGTGTGGACGCCTACATCGACGAAGCAGCCAAAGTTGGTGATGTTGGTGATGATGCCAGGGAGAACCATGCCGATTTGTACATCTTCGAGTTCCTTCACATCTTTGGAGAATTCGAAGACGGTGAGCTGTTGCCGAGGATCACGGCCTGGCTTGTCCAGTTCCTGCATGATGTCTTGCAGGGTGGGGAGACCTGTCTTTTCTGTTACGTATTGGCGGATGTCAATCTTCTCTCGCAGTTCTTTTTTCTCCATCAGTTCAGCGACAGTGCATTGCAGGTCCTTTGCCATCTTTTCTACGATGGAATAGCTTTCGGGGTGAACTGCGCTGTTGTCAAGAGGCTGTTTACTTCCGCTCACACGCAGGAATCCTGCAGCCTGCTCAAAAGCTTTTGGACCGAGTTTGGGCACTTTCAGCAGTTCTTTGCGTGAACTGAATGCGCCGTGTTCGGCACGATAATCCACAATGTTTTGGGCAATGGCAGGTCCGAGTCCAGATATGTAGGTAAGCAAATGCTTGCTTGCAGTGTTGAGATTGACGCCTACTTTGTTTACGCACATTTCCACAGTCTGATCTAGCGAGTGCTTCAGTTCCTTCTGGTCCACATCCTTTTGGTATTGCCCGACACCGATGGAATTGGGGTCAATCTTCACCAGTTCTGCCAGTGGGTCCATCAGTCGTCTTCCGATGCTGACAGCACCGCGCACGGTCACGTCGTAGTCGGGAAACTCTTCTCGAGCCACTTTGGAGGCGGAGTAGATGCTGGCCCCGTCTTCGCTCACCACAAATATCTGTATATTGCTGGGCAGTCCTAATCCACGAATGAATTCTTCTGTTTCTCGACTGGCCGTTCCATTGCCAATGGAGATGGCTTCTGTCTTATATTGCTTGGTCAGTGTCCAGATTTTATCGGCAGCAGCTTTTCTCTCGTTTTTGGGAGGATGTGGGTAGATGGCTTCATTGTGTAGAAGGTTACCTTCGGCATCAAGACAAACGACCTTGCAGCCTGTACGAAATCCGGGGTCGAGAGCCAGCACGCGCTTTTGTCCCAATGGAGCAGCCATGAGTAACTGCTCTAAATTTTTTACGAAAATACGGATGGCTTCTTTGTCTGCTTGTTCTTTGGAGAGGTTGGCAAATTCCGTTTCAATGCTGGGCTTGAGGAGTCGTTTGAAACCATCTTCGATAGCTTCCCAAACGAGTTCGGCACTTCGGCTTGAATTCTTGAGGAAGAGTTTGTCCAATTTGTCCAAGCAACGTTCGTCGTCGCCGCTGATGGAAATGCGGAGAAACCCCTCTTCTTCTCCGCGTCGCATGGCCAGCAAACGGTGAGATGCGCATTTTGCCAGTTTCTCTGAGAATTGGAAGTAGTCCCGATATTTCTGTGCTTTCTGTTCCCATTCTTGTTCCTCCTCTTTTGTTTTGGCTTTCGTTTTGAGTTTCACAGACGTGATGATAGCATCTTTTTTGAAGTTGAAGCGCACCATGTTGCGCGCTTCCTCGTTTTCGCTGATTTGTTCAGCAATAATGTCCAGTGCGCCCAGAATAGCCTCTTCTCTATTGTTTACGCCAGCTTTCTCGTTGATAAACCCTTGTGCCTTTTTGTCAATGTCGGCATTCGGGTTTTGGAGCATGAGGAATGTAGCCAGTGGTTCCAAGCCTTTCTGGCGGGCTACTTCGGCACGAGTCTTTCGCTTAGGCTTGTAGGGCAGATAGATGTCCTCTATTTCTGTGCTGTCCCATGAGTTTTCTATACGTCTTTTCAACTCGGATGTTAGTTTCCCTTGCTCTTTGATAGTCTTCAAAATGGTTTCTTTCCTTTTTGTGAGTTCGTCGAGCTTTTCTAATTGGTTGGCTATGTTGGCTACTTGTATTTCGTCCAGTGCTCCTGTTACTTCTTTGCGGTATCGGCAGATGAACGGGATGGTGCATCCTTCGTTCAGCAGACGGATAGTGCCTGCCACTTGTTTTTCGCTGATGCCAGTTGACTTTGATATGAATATTGTAAAAATAGAATCCATGAGTATAAGTATCTTAGATAATCAGATGAATAAAAGCATTTTGGCAACACAGAAGCCGAGGTATGTTCCTGCAGCATATCCAAAGAGCCCGACAGCGATGCCAGGGCCGATAACTGCTTTGTTGTGCAGTACACTGCCCATCACAGGTGCGAAGGGAGGCGAACAAATAAGTGCTATGCTTGTGGTGAGTGTCGTGTCGGTATCAATACGGAATAGTGCATTGAACAATACATGAAAAAAGAGTGTGCCAAGCGTGGCTATGGTTGTAAAGATGAAAATGTCAGGGTCTATTTCTGTTAGCGTTTTTAAGCTCACCTGTGATGCTACAGCGATGCTGAAAATGAGAATGAAATAGGTGCCAGCCTCGAATGTGCGCTTCAAGCGGCGCACTTGCTTGTTGAGTGATGCGAGGATGGATAAGGTGCTGATGCAAAGTATAAAGATGGATTGAAACATTCCCTTGGGACATAAGCTGGCAATCCCTGCTCCGATGAAAATAATGGCGATAGTAAGCAGCAGGCCGATTCCTAAATGTTTCAGGTTGTCTTTTCTGAATAGTCCGAGGAATAGCTCATGCTCGTGGTTTTCTATCTGCAAGGGTGTTTTTTCCATGTTTTTGTCTTCTTTGAAATCAGGCATAAAATGCAATAGCGCCTTTTTCCCGACGATGATGACAAGAAAGAGATAGATGGCACTCATGACGGTGCTGTAGGCAGAGACAAGTATGTAGGTCGCATCGTCCACTCCCAATGCCATTTTCAGCGAGGCGAGATTGGCATTGCCGCCAGTGTATAGCCCCGTCAGCATGCCACCAATGTTGGCGAGCGCAGTCACTGAATCCTGCTTGCAAATCAGGAAGCCCATCGTAATGGCCGCAACGCATCCTAGGATTCCAAGGATAGTCGATTTGATGAAGTTGGGAGCTAGCCTTGTCCACGAGTGGATGTCTGCTGAAAACAGCAATAGCGGTATGGCAAAAGGTATAGCGACCGAAGCGATAGACGTTTGCAGCGAATGCGTTTCTTCTGTGTCTGGAATCAGTCCGATCAGTCCCAATGCGCATCCAATGATGTAAGCTATGATGATGCTGCCTATTTTGTTAAGCAGGGAACTTTTGTAGGTGAGCCACAAGATGCCCAATGGGGCAAAGACACACAGCCCTATGATGAGTAGCGACATGATGTTTTCGTGAGATATTAGATTGCAAATTTACAGAAAATGTATTCAAACTTCGGGATTCTCACCTATTTATTATTGCAATAGGATGATTTTATTGGCTATTTCATGAAAATTCTGTTTCTTTGTAAGAGGGAAATGAAAAGGGAAGAGGGAAAGGAGGAAATCAAAGTTACAAACTTTCCAACCCCATAACCGTAAAACTTCATAACCGTCCTACTCCCAAACTACTAACTAATCCACAAAACTATGACTTATCATTTTGACGCACCAATTGACAGAAGAGGCTCTGGCGACCTGAAGCATGAAGCCTTAAGAGAGATGTTTGGCAAGGCTGATTTGCTGCCGTTGTGGGTTGCCGACATGGATTGGGCAACTCCTCCATTTGTGGTGAATGCTATTAAAGCAAGGCTGGAACATCCGATTTTGGGCTATACGGTGATGCCTAAAGACTACTGGAAGGTGGTAAGCCGCTGGATATTAGAG
>CAJGCU010000142.1 GCA_904501945.1 uncultured Bacteroidaceae bacterium | reverse complement strand
GACTGTTAATCATGGGGTCGTTGGTTCAATCCCATCCTGAAGCGCAAATATGATGATGCGTCCTTAGCTCAGTTGGTAGAGCAATTGACTCTTAATCAATGGGTCCAGGGTTCGAGTCCCTGAGGGCGTACAAGAAAGGGATGGAGAAATTCAATATCCCTTTCATTTTAGGAGAGATGGCAGAGTGGTCGATTGCATCGGTCTTGAAAACCGACGTACTGAGAGGTACCGGGGGTTCGAATCCCTCTCTCTCCGCTGAAAGGGATGTTAAAGCATCCCTTTTTTTATTTGTAAATCAGCAAGTTGTGATGTAACAAATTGAAGGTCAGGGAGGTAGCGACACCGAAAAATGAAGGCAAAATGCTTATGTCGTTGTATGATATGTTATGCGTCATACACTAAAAAGTATAGAATCTGCCGCCGATAAGATGATCAGCCCACTGCAAGACCTTGAAGACAATCTGCATACGCTTATCAACTACATAGTAATTCCGCTATTTGCTTTTGCCAACGCTGGCATCGACCTTTCGGCTATGAGTTTGGGTAGTGTGTTGTCAGGAGTGAGTCTGGCTGTCATGTTTGGTTTGGTGGTTGGCAAATTTTCTTGGGTGTATTCTCTTTCTCTTGGATTGCCGTAAAATTGGGTGTTGTATCGTTGCCTGCTGACACTTCGTGGAAGTCGTTTGCAAGTGTTTGTGTAGTATGCGGTATTGGTTTTACAGTGTCGATATTTATAGCAGACCTTTCATATGTTAGTCTTGGCAATGAAGGTTTGGCGTTGCTCGGCGAGGCAAAATTAGGGGTTCTTTTAGGCTCTGCCATTTCTGCCACCCTCGGCTGTGCACTATTGTGTAAAACACTTCCCCAATCATAAAGTTGCTTATTATCATAAAATCTTTTGTCAAATTCAAAACAAAAGTCTAAGATTATGTAAATTGGTCGCATTGAATTTTGTTTCAATGAATTTACGGATCTATAGTAAGTAAGACTGTCATTGTTCCAATTTGTTTCTCTTGCGGGGTAAAAGGTATATGCTTATTTATTTCTTTCGTGAATGCAACTTTAAAAACACCGTGTATGAAATGTTTCAAACACGGTGTTCTAAATACTATGTACACGGTGAGCGCGTCGGGATTCAATCTTTGTTTTGCAAGACTGGTTTTTAATAATGAGAAATTGCAGGCAATAGAGAGAGTTGTTTCGTTGAACTCACGTTAAAAATAAATTAAAACAGAAGGACTGGGGCGTAATAGAGTTGTTCGTGTTTTTATGTGATTTTGTCAAATGTGTATAAAGAAGCCATCCGCAAAGTATGTGTTCTGCGGATGGCTTCTTTTTGTGTATATAAATTTACGAGCAATCAAGCTCGGCTCATTTGCTGCTTATCGTTACCTTTGCTGCTTTCAATCCTGGGGCAGAAACGGTAAGTGTGCTTTTGCCTTTCTTTTCGCTGCTGCGTATGACTCCTAAGGCGCGTCCTTTCCATGCTTTGTGCTTGTTGTCTGCTGTGGTGTCAATCTCTTTGATGTCGGCATTTCCTGCAGCAAGGAGGGTTGATTTACCATTGAGCGTAAAGGTGAGTTCTGTTGTAGCATTAGGGCAAACTGTGCCATTTTTGTCCACAACTTCTACTGTGATAAATGAGAGGTCTTGGCCGTCAGCCTTGATGTTTGTACGGTCTGGGATTAGACGGAGGGCATATGGCTCTCCTGCCGTACGGAGTTTGTTGCGTCCGTTGTTGAGGGCTACGATGGGCTGCCCGTTTTCGTCTATTGCTTCAGCTTGGAGCACACCTGGTTCGTACTTGATACGGATAACGGCTTTGTATTCTTCGTTTCTGGTTGTTGCTTGTTCTGCTACGACTTTTCCGTTGAGATAGAGACGTACTTTGGGTGAACGTGAATAAATTTCGACATCGATGTCTTTGCCTTCATGTCCTGGCCATGTCCAACTTTCGAAGGTGGGCCATACGCTCCATTGGGTTTCGCGTATTTCTCCGTAGTATCCGTTAGGCTCTTTCACGCTGAGGTAGAGTGGGCGGTTCTCGTTCCAAAGCAAATCACGGTAGTATGATATGGGCTTTCTGTTGCCTGTGAAGTCAATATCTCCGCAGTATGCTGCGTTCCAAGGGAATTGGTCTTGGCTATAGTGTTCACCTGCAGGATCGCCCTTGTAGTACCAGCGCCCGATGCTGGATTCACCAAGATAATCAACTGAAGTCCAGACAAAATCACCAATAATGTAATTGTTGTCGTTGGAATAAGCCCAGTTGCGGTAAGCGTCTCGTGGGTAGGATTCCGTCTGTATCATGATTCTCTTAGGGTCTCGTTCATGGTCTGTCTGGTGCTTGTGTATCATATAGTTGTATCCGACAATTTCGAAAGCCTCCGCTAGCGGGTCGTAGATTTCCCAATCGCTGTCCCATGCGCAGAGCGCGGATGTGACAGGTCGTGTAGGGTCAAGTTGTCGGCACAAGCCTGCAAGCTTTCTGGCAGTAGTGACAACCTGAATCTCTTTTCGTTCAATGACTTCGTTTCCGACGCTCCAGCAGAAGATGCTTGGATGGTTGCGGTCTCTCAGCACCAGCGCAGCTATATCTTCCTGCCAATGCTTGTCGATGAGGGTGCTGTAGTCGTAAGGCTGTTTGGGTGAACGCCATCCGTCGAATGCCTCGTCAATAACAAGCAGACCAATGCTGTCGCAAGCATGGAGAAATGCTTCGGAAGGGTGGTTGTGGCTTGTGCGGACAGCGTTAAATCCTGCTGCTTTCATCAGCTCCACTTTTCTCACTTCTGCACGGTCGAAGGCTGCTGCGCCTATGATTCCGTTGTCGTGATGTATGCAGCCTCCATTGAGTTTAACTGTTTTGCCATTGAGTAGGAATCCTTTATCGGCTGAATATGCAATAGTCCTTACTCCAAAAGTTTCAGAAATGTGGTCTTTTTCATTTCCGTTTTCGCTAATGGAAAGTTCGGCTTTGTAGATAGCAGGTGTTTCTGGACTCCAAAGCTGTGGATTGCTGATGCCAATGAGTTGTTCCACATTGATACTTTCTCCGGCCTTGATATTTAAAGTTTTGCTGCCTTTCCCAATATGGTTTCCTTGGTTGTCAATGAGAAGTGCATCTACAGTTATTTGTTTTGGGCTGTTACTCTCATTAATCACTTCTGTTGCAACAGAGACTGTTGCTTCTTGTTTGCTGACTTTCGGGGTAGTAATGAATGTGCTCCAGTGCTTGAAATGCACTTCGTCCGTACAGATAAGCCATACATGGCGATAGATACCAGAGCCGGTGTACCAGCGGCAGTTTTTCTGTAACGAATTGTCCACACTCACAGCAATGGTATTCTTTCCATCTTTGAGCAAGTCTGTCACATCGTGCAGGAAGGATGAATAGCCGTAATGGTGGGTGCCAAGTGACTTGCCGTTGACAAAGACTTCTGCATTCATGTAAACACCTTCAAAATACAGGCTGAAGCGTTTTTTGTCTAACTCATCAGTCTTTGAAAATTCAAAAGTTTTTCTGTACCATCCTTTGCCTGTAGGTCTATAGCCTCCATCATTGCCTGATGGTTCATTCTTGGCCGGAACCCCTTCAATACTCCAGTCGTGAGGAAGGTTGACAACTCTCCATGTAGAATCGTCAAAGTCACTTTTTCCTGCTTGTTCGCTGAGTTCTCCCTTGTGGAATTTCCATCCTG
>CAJGCU010000141.1 GCA_904501945.1 uncultured Bacteroidaceae bacterium | reverse complement strand
TCCCTATGCTTGTCACGCCAGATGGAATGGTGATGGAGGTCAGGGAAGAACAACCCCCAAAGGCCCATTGACCTATGCTTGTCACGCTAGATGGAATGGTGATGGAAGCAAGGGATGAACAATCCTTAAAGGCCAAATTACCAATGCTTGTCACGCCAGATGGAATGGTGATGGAAGTCAGGGATGAACAACCATCAAAGGCACTATAACCAAGACTCTTAACAGTATACAAAATCCCATCTTGAATGAATTTTTCAGGGATGTTTACCTCGCCAGAGTAATGGAAATCCCCTAATTCCCCGAAATAGGTTACTTCTACGTCTTTGTGTATATCATCAGTCTCAGAGATGATGTTGTAACACAAACCTTCGTAGTAGATGTCATGGGCAAAAGCTGTGCTGTTCACCCATAGCGCCAACAGGAAAAACAAAATCTTCTTCATAGTTTTTCATAAGTACCTCTGGAGTTCCGACAAAGGTTCTATAGATTAGTTAATTATACACGAGAAGCGTGGAACTGTATGTCCACATCTTCAAGGTGAGGGTCGTCAGAATTACCCGAATAGTAAAGATGATTTTTGAGCAGTTCCACGCAACAACGCGTGAAGCCGCTATGTCCTCTTCTACTATTCGAGTATGATTGTTTGGCACCCAATCTTCTCAAAATTTGCAATGATTGAAAGTTTCTGACGTTTTCACCTTGCAAGAAAGAGCATAACGCTTCTATTTTCCCGATAAGGCACAGCGCCGAAACGCTGCACGTGAGCACATTATGTATGTGCATCGTACGGCAAAGGTACTCTATTTTTCCTAAACCACAAAAAAAACGTTAACTTTTTTAAACCATATAGGCGCAGAGTCTGTGCCTATATATACATTTATAATATATTATATGTGTGTCTTAGCTCATGATTACACGAATTGTTTCTCGTTTGTTATTTAATCGGTAATTTATTACGTTTTTACATCGTTTCCTCTTTTTTTTGATGTAATCTTCTTTCAATTGATTGCATTTAAGTTAAATTTTCGGAAATGTCCAGCATATCTTCTTTGTAGCCGAAAAACTATTCAACTCCATTTCCGCAGCCAATGTGAAGTACCACAAGGTGGCTACCTACCAGGATTTGATTGATGGCATGAATGCAATAGGATAAATGGGCTTGATTAATCATAAATTTATAAACAGGAGTGACCTGCCGCAAGATAGGTCACTCCTTTTTATAAAAATAATGTGAAAATCAAAGTTTTTGTTTGATAGGGGAAGCACTAAGGGGGATTTGGATTTATGCTCCTTCGTCAACGATGGGGTATAGCTCGATGAATTCGCCATTGTGGCACTGGCCGTCGCTGATGACTTCTGCTACTTTCTGTCCTACGGTGTCGGCGGTGTGGAAACCTGGCAAATCCATGTTGCCGTTCAGGTCTGTTGTTGTTGGGCCTGGATGTATGGAGTAGGTCTCTACGGGTATGTTTTCCTTGGCAAACTCCATAGCCATGATGGATGTCATGGTGTTCTGGGCTGCCTTGCTGGCTACGTAGGCGAGGGGATGCCAGTAGGGGCTGACTTCGGTGGGCACTGTGATGTTGACGATGCGACCGCTGTTGTTGGCAATCGTTGGGATAAGGCTTTGGGTCAAGAGATATGTGCCGTAGAAGTTTACATTCATGGTTTCTTGCAGATGGTGCATGTCTGTTTCGTGGCTTTTCTGTGACATGTCACCTGGGATGCCTGCGTTGTTGACAAGTAGCGCGAGGTCGGGATGCTGCTGGGCAATTGCCTGTGCTGCTTGCTTGATGGATGCTGAATCTGCGAGTTCGATGTTAATCCATCCTGCTACGTTGACGCCTGCTGCCTCAAGGTTGGCTATGGCTTGGCTGGCGCGCTCTTGATTTCGTGCTCCGAGGATGATTGTCCATCCGGCAAGACCCAGATGCTTGGCAATGCCAAATCCGATGCCTTTGTTGGCACCTGTGATGAATGCTTTCATTTTGTGAATGTTTTGTGTTTGTTAAGAATAGAGGTAGCGCTTGATGCTACGTTTTGGTGTCTTCTCGAACTCCTGATCGCGTACTTCGATGGAGGCGATGTGGGCGAAATTGGGGAGTTTTGAGTTGATGGTTCGCTTGTGGATGCTGAGTTCTTGCTGGAGCGTCTCAGGTGTGAGGTTGTGCTGTGCCAGTGTTTCTGGGCTGACATAGACGAGGGCGATGAGTTTTTCGCCTCGCTGCACGACGACACTTTCGTCGAAGAAGGTGTATGTGCTGATGGCATCCTCAATTTCTTCTGGATAGACGTTTTGTCCGTTGGCGCCGAGAAGCATGGTCTTTTTCCTGCCGCGAATGAAGATGTCGCCGTCTTTGTCGATGATTCCAAGGTCGCCTGTGTGCAGCCAGCCTTCTTCGTCAATGGCTTCGAGGGTTTCTTCTACGTTCTTGTAGTAGCCCAGCATGACATTGTCGCCTTTGGCAAGGATTTCTCCTGGAATGTTTTGTGGGTCGGGTGAGTCAATTCTCACAGCCATGCGTGGAACGGTTTTTCCGCATGAGCCTTTTTTGAAGAATTTCCAGTCTTCATAGCCGATGATAGGACCGCACTCGGTCATGCCGTAGCCAACTGTGTAGGGGAAATGGATGAGTTGCAAGAAATCTTCCACTTCTTTATTGAAGGCGGCACCGCCAATGACGCATTCGTAGATGTTGCCTCCAAGTGCTGCGATGAGTTGCTTGCGTATTTTCTTGTAAATGAGTTGTCTGGCTCCAGGTATGGCGATGAGTGCGCGAACGCGTTTTGTTCGCAGCAGTGGAAATATTTTGCTTTTGACGATTTTCTCCAGAATGAGGGGAACGACAATTGCCACAACGGGCTTGATTTCTTTGAATGCCTGGATGACAATTTTGGGGGATGGTGTCTTGGTGAGGAAATGCACGTGACAGCCAGTGAGGAACTCGAGCAGGAAGTCGAAAGAGAATCCATACATGTGTGCCATTGGGAGCACGGCGAGCGTATGGTCTCCTGGGTGGAAATCGAGGGCTTTGTCGGCAAAGTACATGTTTGAGATGATAGAACGGTAGGGGAGCATGACGCCCTTGCTGCGTCCTGTTGATCCGCTGGTGTAGCTCAGCAGGGCTAGGTCTTCGGGATTCTCTCGGAAGTAGTGTATGTCGCTGGGCTTCAAGTCCTCGAATGCCTTCATGTCAATGGCTAATGGCTCGTCTTTGACTGTGAAATTGTTGATGTCAAGGATGCGTGCCTGAAGCGCGTCTGCGTATTTCTGCCCGCAGATGATGAGTTTGGATTCTGAGTGGTTATAGATGTTCTGAATCTGCTCTATGCTGAAATCGGGCAGGATGGGGACTGCAACTGCTCCATAGGTGAATACGGCATGGAAGGATATGGCCCATTGTGCGCAGTTCCTCTCGCATAGCGCGATTTTATTGCCTGGCTCGATGCCCAGTTGGCGGAACAGGGAGTGCAGGCGGGCAATCATCTTTGCAACGTCGGCAAAGGTGTAGCTTTGGTCTGTTCCGTAGTTGGTGTAGGCTGTATTATCCCAGTAGTTGATGATGGTTTTTTCCATCATGCAGATGACAGAAGGGTCATCTAATCTAAATGCTCTTGGTACGTCTTGTCTCATAACAGACTTTTACTATGTTGTTAAGTAATAGGCTATAAGCCTTTTTTAGTGAATGATAACCATTGTGGCTCCAAAGCCATATTGCTGAAAAGATGCGTCTTGGTATTCGCAGCTCTTGTAAGCGTATTTGAGTTCGTCGATAAGCGCTTTTCGAAGGGCGCCTTCTCCTTTGCCGTGGATGAACACGATTTTCTTGCCTTTGTTGTGGATGT
>CAJGCU010000140.1 GCA_904501945.1 uncultured Bacteroidaceae bacterium | reverse complement strand
CTTCCAATCTCATAGACACCTTCAAAACCACCCACAATCAGACGTTTCAAGTATAGCTCCGTAGCGATACGCAGATACAAATCCACATTCAACGCATTATGGTGCGTAATGAACGGACGCGCGCTGGCACCACCCGCAATCTGCTGCAATATAGGAGTTTCCACTTCCGTAAAACCTGCCTCGTCAAAAACCTGGCGCATTGTTCTGAGGATTGTAGCACGTTTTAAGAACGTATCCTTCACGCCATTGTTCACAATCAAATCCACATAGCGTTGGCGGTAACGAAGTTCAGGATCCTCAAACGCATCAAACACCTGGCCATCCTTCTCCTTCACGATAGGCAGTGGCTTCAAGCTCTTCGCCAACACGGTCAGAGACTTGACGTGTACACTGATTTCGCCCATCTGAGTACGGAACACAAAACCCTTCACACCAATGAAATCTCCCAAGTCGAGCAGTTTCTTGAACACCACATTATACAAGTCCTTGTTCTCCTCTGGACAAATGTCATCACGTGTAATATACACCTGAATTCTACCCTTTGAGTCCTGCAACTCCACAAAACTTGCCTTGCCCATCACACGACGGCTCATCATACGTCCGGCAATACACACTTCACGAAGAGGCTCTGTAGGATTGCCTTCTGCGTCAACAGCAGGGTCTTTGAATTCTGCTATAATGTCTGTCGAGAATGCGTCTGTTGGATATTCCGCAGCAGGATAAGGCTCAATACCCATATCCTTCAATGCCTGAAGATTATTTCTTCTATTAATTTCCTGTTCAGAAAGTTCAAGTACGTTCATGTTCTATATCTTTTCTTTATTTTACTTCATATTCATTGGATGCACACAGCATACCACGTTGCAAAGATACACAAAAAATACGAATTAAGAATAGCGAAAAGTGAAAAATCTAAGTTTATCTTGCCTGCAAATGACAAGCATCACATTTTTTCATTCTCGGCAAGGCCCTTTTGTCACACAAAATCACTATCTTTGCACCACAAATGCAGACATTACAGCATTTTCACACAGGTAAAAAGAACACAACAATGGAAAACCAAACAAACACTAAAACAACCCTATCAGATTTGTCTAATTTCGACTGGAAAGAGATAGACCTAAGCATCATCATTGATTACCTCATCACTTTTGGCAAAAACCTCATTATCGCTGCCATAGTCTTCACCATTGGACGATTTATCATCAAGTATGCGACAAAAGCCATAAAAGTCATCACCCAAAAGCGTAATGTAGAAGCATCGCTCTCATCCTTCCTCTACAGCCTTGTATCCATCTCGCTGAACATTCTTTTAGGCATCATCATCATCGGAATTTTAGGCATCGACACAAGTTCCTTCCTTGCCGTATTCGCATCCGCAGGTGTAGCAGTCGGTATGGCATTGAGCGGCACCTTGCAAAACTTTGCAGGCGGTGTACTCATCCTCATCCTTAAGCCCTACAAAGTAGGCGACTTCATCGAGGCACAGGGATATACAGGCACAGTGAAAGAGATACAGATATTCAACACCATCCTTGGCACCCCCGACAACCAAATTATCTTCATCCCCAACGGTTCGCTTGCCACAGGATGCCTGAAAAATTCTACTGCCGCATCCACACGCCGTGTAGATATAGACGTAGAAGTTGCATACGGCACAAAGCCCGAAGAAGTGCGCGCTATCTTGCAACAGATAGTAGATGCCGACGATCGTATCATCAAGACCGAAAATCTCGCTCCTGTCATTCCCATGACCACGATGTCTTCCAGCAGCATCATCTTCCAGATGAGACTCTGGACATCTGCAAGCACCCATTGGGCCGTACGTTGCGATACCATAGAAAAAGTCTATAAAGAACTCACCGAATCAGGCATCGAAATTCCATTCCCTCAGATGGACGTACACATCAAAAACGACTAAGCAATCATGATTAAGAACATCATATTCGACCTCGGCGGAGTCCTGCTCGACATCGACCTGCCCTACTGCATGAGAAGTGTACAGGCACTCGGTATAGACTTCAACGCCATGTCGGCACAGACTTCCAAAGACGCGTCCACAACCTCCGCAGGCATGAAACCTGCCGTCATGGGCGAAGGACTCGTTGCCAACGGAGCACTCCACCTCTACCAGATAGGCGGAATCAGCACCGAAGACTTCCTCAGCGGCATTCAGCAGCTATGCCATCCAGGCACCACACGACAACAGGTCATTGACGCATGGAACACCTGTTGCATCGGCATCCCCCAGTACCGTCTCGAGAAAGTGAAGCAGCTGCGTCAGCAAGGCTACCGCATCCACATGCTGTCCAACACCAACGATGCCCACTGGCAAGACATTGTCAGCCGCTGCTTTGGCGGACAAGAGATCGTGAACCAGCTTTTTGAGCACGTTTTTCTCTCACAGGAGATGCACATGGCAAAACCCAACGATGACATTTATCTCCAAGTGCTCGACACCTTGCAGTCCACTGCTGGCGAATGCCTCTTCATCGACGACTCCACACCTAACATTCAAGCAGCCGCAGCACTCGGTTTCCACACGATTCACGCCGAAGTGTCGCAGACACGCAACGGAGAAGTCATCGCACCTCCGCAAAACGATTGGACTCGTATCATCGACGAGGTGCTGCAACAGCAATAATTCCCCCGCATACATAAAAAGAGGAACAGCTCTCGAATGAAATGAACCCCGAAAGTTAGCAAAAACTTTCGGGGTTCATTTCATTTTGTGTATTCTTCTTACTTCGCAGGAATCACCATCACAAAACCACCTCGTGGCTGCATATCCACCTTGCTTGGCAATGCGGCATCAGCAGAGATGCTCCAAGGGCTATCGGCATTGCCACTGTCAGCAAACACCTTGCCCGACTTAGCCTTCGTCTTCATGCGCGACCAGTCAAGCGTCACACTACGAGGTTCGTCCGAACCATTGATGACAGCCACATACCAAGTGTCACCACTTCTACGCGCCATGGCAGCATATTCACCAGGATAGCCGCCCAGCAACTTCGTCTCGTCCCATACGCTTGGCAAATCTGACAAAAAGTCCTTCACCTGCTGAGGCTGAGCAAGGAAACTCTCAGGCCTGTCAGCCAAGTGCTGCAATGCAGACTCATACAGCACCGTAAGAGCCAGTTCGTGAGCGTGAGAAGTGATGTGCGGATGCTGAGAGTCAGAGAACGCACATGGAGTATAATCCATCGGACCAATCACATTACGAGTAAAAGGAAGCGTTGCATTATGAGCAGCTGCCCTGTTCGTGAACGTTGGCACATTATTATACCATTCAGCTCCATACACGCCCTCTGTTGACATCAAGTTAGGATAAGTACGCTGCCATCCCCTCGGTATTGGTGCTCCATGGAAATTCACCAGCAAATTATGACGGGCAGCACATTCAAGCAATTCGATGCAATAGTCCATGTTCATCTGATTGTCGCCTGAGAAGAAGTCAATCTTCACACCCACGACTCCGATGCTTTTGCACCATGCAAACTCCTTCTCTCTGTCCTCCAGGTTATTCAGGCGGAACTTTGGACCTGGAGCACCATTCAGCCAGCCCACAGAAGAGTTATACCATATCATAGGCTTCACTCCACACTCCTTCGCATAGTTCACAGCGTCCACAACAGTCTTGCCATCCTTAAACTCATCCCACTCCGCATCAATCAGCACGTATGGCAACTTCAGCGCAACAGCCAAGTCAACATACTTTTTGATGATATTGAAGTCATTAGAACCATGATTGTATGCCCAGTACACCCAAGATACCACGCCTGGCTCAATCCAGCTGACATCCTCCAACTTGCTAGGTTCTGAAACGTCTGTGATGAGTGTAGATTCCACCACATCAGCCAACGAACCAATCATCACCACACGCCAAGGAGTGTGCCAGTCGCCATAGAGCGCAACCTCATTCGTGTCCATGAACACCTTATATTCAGAAGACTTCTGTTCATTCTTCAGAGACGAAGCACTCTGCGAACGCTCAATATT
>CAJGCU010000139.1 GCA_904501945.1 uncultured Bacteroidaceae bacterium | reverse complement strand
GGTGCTATGAGGAAAGCGGGCGAGTCTGCGGGCGTGTGAGCCGATCGGGCATTAAGGAGGTGTGTCATATGCCCTGTCTCCCATACTGTATATATAATGAATGTACGAAGTAAAAGGAAACCTAGTCGGGCATCCTTTTTCTGTTGTGGCTTTTTCTTGGGATTTTTTGTCAGTATTTCGATGATGCCCCACTTGCCTTGTTCTCCCCAGGTTGCTGTTTTCTCAATCGCCCAATATTTTACATCAAATTTTTGTTTGTTGAGAACAAGGTAAAGCCTTTCTTCCATTTTCTATGTCTTTTGTTTATATAGATAAATCTTTGATATATAGCAGATTCGCCTAAATCTAATTTCATAGAACTGACGTTCGTGATGTTAAAATTGAGAAAGCCTAACACCGTGACAGCAGGAATCAACTACTTTTCCAAAAAGAAACAGGCCCTTGAAAGTGCATTCGCTTTATTGGTCCAAGAGGATTCGCTTCATGAGGTGTTGGCTATTCATGTGGTAAGCAAGTGTTTCTTTGCTTAGAATTTCAAGTGTTCTTTTTGAATTTGCTAATCTCACGTCATGGCATCAGCAATTTCATTTTAGGATTCACCGCCTACATAAAATATGGAACACCGTGTTTGAAATGTTTCGTACACGGTGCTCTATATTTTATGCACACGGTGTGCACTTGGGGATTCAATGAGTTTGTTCAAACGGGATTTTCTCCGTTTTCTAATCTATTTGACCGAAAATCTCTTGTTGGAAATGAAAAGATGTTGTGTTTTGTTCTTATCACAGATTTTTTATTTATCTTTGCATACATATTTAATTATTATAGACGCACGAGATGTCATTGAAGAATTTTTTTACAGGAAAAACGGCTGTGAGGTTCTGGCTGAACATTGTGTTGATGTTGCTTGTTGTCATCGCAGTTCCTCTGGTTACATTTTATATGCTGGACACTTTCACTCGGCATGGAGAAAAAATTGAAGTACCAAGTGTGGCAGGCATGTCATTCCAGGAAGCAGAAAAGGCTCTGAAAGAACGTGGCTTGGTGGCTGCTGTTGCCGATTCTGTGTATGACAAGAATGCAGAATCAGGTGCTGTGATTGAACAGCTTCCCAGGGCAGGTTATGAGGTAAAGGGTGGCCGTGTGATATATTTGACTGTGGCGATGAAAGAGGCTCCGATGACAAGATTGCCAGATGTGGTGGGTCTTGGCTCATTACGTGAGGCTGTGTCAATCCTTCAGGCATTGGGTTTCAAACTGACTCCTCATGAGGAGGTGGAAGATAAGCCTAAGAATCTTGTGCTTGGTGTTAAGCAGGGTAGTCGTGAAGTGCAGGTTGGCGAGATGCTTCCTCGTGACAATACACTGACGCTGATGGTGGGAGCTGGAGAGAAAGATTCTGTTGCTGTGGATTCGTTTTTGACTGATTTTCTGATAGATGAGGCTATTGCTCCAGACGAATTGAAAAGTGAATTGGACAATGACATTGACATCGAGTTGTAAAGAGAATGCTGTAGAAGCTCGTCTGCTGATGGCAGAGTGGGATAATTGTCAGGAAGCAGGTGCTCAGGTGGTTGTGGCTGATGATGAAGAACTGGAAGATGATGAGACGGCGCAGTTGTATGAGCACTATCGGCTGGTTGTTGACAAGAAGCAGAAAATGTTGCGAGTGGACAAGTTCCTGCTTGACCATTTGAGCAACACGTCGCGCAACCGTTTGCAGAAAGCAGCCGATGCAGGATTCATCATGGCCAACGGACGTCCAGTGAAACGCTCGTATAAGGTGAAGCCTGATGACATTATTCAGGTGATGCTCGACCGTCCGCACTATGAAAACAAGATTACGCCAGAAGATATTCCGCTGAACATTGTGTATGAGGATGACGACCTGATGGTCATCAACAAGCCAGCAGGCATGGTGGTGCATCCTGGTTTTGGCAATTGGAACGGAACGATGCTGAATGCCATAGCCTGGCACTTGAAGGATATGCCTCAGTACGACATCAACGACCCTGAAATTGGATTGGTGCATCGTATAGACAAGGATACGAGCGGGCTGCTTGTTGTGGCAAAGACTGCTGAGGCAAAGACGCATCTGGGCTTGCAGTTCTTCAATAAGACGACGAAACGCGAATACAATGCCTTGGTGTGGGGAAACTTTACGGAAGATGTGGGAAGGGTTGAAGGGAATATAGGCCGTGACCCCAAAGACAGAATGCGTATGGCTGTGTTTCCTCCAGGTTCTGAAGTCGGTAAGCATGCTGTGACGCATTACTATGTGCTGGAGCGATTTGGTTATACAACACTAGTGAAATGTGTGCTGGAAACTGGACGTACCCATCAGATTCGTGCCCATATGCGCCATCTTGGACATCCGCTGTTTTGCGATGAACGCTATGGCGGCGACCAAGTGCTGAAAGGAACTAACTCAACGAAATACAGGCAGTTCATTGATAATTGTTTCAAGATTTGTCCTCGGCAGGTGCTGCATGCAAAGACGTTGGGTTTTGTGCATCCTAAGACAGGCAAGGAAATGCTGTTCAGTTCGGAGTTGGCAGACGATATGGCCCTTCTTTTGGAGAAGTGGCGAAATTATATTCCCGCAAATATATAGAGAAAAATGAAAAAAGTTATAGCAATTGTAGCAGGAGGAGATAGTTCAGAGCATGATGTGTCGTTGAGAAGTGCGGCAGGCATCGAATCTTGGATTGACAAGGAACTGTATGATGTGTACGTTGTAGAGGTGAGCCGGAAGGAATGGGTCGCTCATCTGCCGGGCGGAGAACTGGTGCCTGTGTATCGGCATAACTTTACGTTCAGAGATAAAATGAACAGGGACGTAAAGCCCGACTATGCTTACATTACCATTCATGGCACTCCTGGTGAGGACGGTGTGTTGCAGGGATATTTCGATTTGTTGCAGATACCTTATTCAACGAGCAATGTGCTGGTCGAAGCTCTGACATTCAATAAGTTTGCATTGAATCAGTTCTTGAAAGGCTTTGGAGTGAAAGTTGCTGAAAGTGTCCTTGTGAGAGAAGGTCAGCACGTTGAGGCTCAGCAGATTGCCGACAAGGTGGGATTGCCTTGCTTCATCAAGCCTAATGCTGGTGGCTCAAGTTTTGGAGTGACGCACTGCAAGACGCTTGAGGATGTGCTGCCTGCTATTGAGAAGGCGATGAAGGAGAGTCCTGAAGTGCTGATTGAAAGCGAGTTGAAAGGAACGGAAATCAGCAATGGGGCTTATCGTACACGTGCCAATGGTATGCGTGTGCTTCCCATCACAGAGGTTGTCCCTAAGACCGACTTCTTTGATTATGATGCCAAATACAATGGTCTTGTTGAGGAAATTACGCCAGCTCGTCTTTCTGAGGAGACAACCAAGCGTGTTCAAGCCCTTACTGGTGCCATCTATGATTTGCTGGGAGCTTCTGGCATCATTCGTATTGATTACATCATTAGCAAGAATGCAGCAGGAGATGATGCAATTAACATGCTGGAAATCAATACGACTCCTGGTATGACTGCAACAAGTTTCATTCCTCAGCAAGTGCGTGCGGCTGGTCTTGAGATGAAGGATGTGCTGAATGAGATTATTGCTGAGAAACTTTCTTGAATAGTAACTTTATCTGAATCTAATATCCTATGAAACTATCTGATTTTGATGATATTCGACCTTTCTCTCAAGGTGAGATGAAAGACGCTTTTGAAAGCATGCTGGCAGATCGGCAATTCAACAAGATTCTTCAAGGGTTCCTGCCTCTGCCAAAAGTAATCAGAAACGGATTGTTAAGGTTGCTGTTTGTTGGAATCAAGACTCCACTTGATTTTCAGAAGCGTTATATGAAACCTGTGGTTTATTATGTACTGCACAAAACGACAACGGGGTGGTCAACCACATTTCCAGCCAGCCTTGACAGGAAGAAGAATTACACCTTCATTTCCAATCATCGTGACATCGTGCTCGACTCCGCTTTTCTGGATGTGCTGCTTTTGAAGGAAGGCTTTTCTACCACCGTAGAGATTGCAATAGGCGACAACTTACTGATATATCCTT
>CAJGCU010000138.1 GCA_904501945.1 uncultured Bacteroidaceae bacterium | reverse complement strand
CACACTAGGCATGCCGATGCCTGCAAATGCTATTATGAGAGCTGGAAGGCAGTTTGCTTCACTCAACGTGGCTGCACTGCCTAAGGGAATATATGTTGTAAAAGCGACAACACAAATGGGAGATGAATGCCATATAAAATTCATTATGAAATGATAAAAAGCATAATCAATGTAAAATAGAATTAACTAATGAAAAAGTTTTTCACCACTATCCTATTAACAACAGCATCGCTAGCGAGTTTTGCCCAAGAATGGATTGACGTAACAGATACTTATGTCATCAATCCGAGATTTGACAACAATGACATTAAGACAGGATGGGAAGGCACTGCTCATAGTGCCAACCAACCTGTCGAAAATGCCGAACATTACAACAAAAACTACGACACCTATCAACACATCACAGGACTACTTTCTGGTAAATACCGTGTGAGCGTTAATGCTTTTTACCGTATGGGAAGTGCCAGCAATGACTATTCTCTCTATGCAAGCAAAAACTACAGTAGTAGCCAACATGCGAAACTTTATGCTAAATCATCTGCAGGAGAAAAAATGGTCTCCATTGTTCCTATTTCCTCTGCTGCATTAGAGAACTCGCTTGGAGGTAAACATGCTGAAGTAAGCAGCAATTCTGGCTGGTGGTGGAATACCACTTATTACATTCCCGATAACATGGAAGCGGCACACTACTGGTTTGAAGCAGGACACTACTCTAACAAACTAGAATGTGAAGTGAAAGAAGACGGGAAACTGACCATTGGTATTCGAAAATCTTCTAAAATCAATAACGACTGGACATGTCTTGACAACTGGAAACTGGAATTTTTGGGAAAAGTTGAGGGTCTTAGTTTACCTGAAGAAATATTTATGATTCCACAAGAAATACGGAACATGGCAGTCAAAGCAAAACCTTATGATGTTGACTATAAAAACGTCAAGTGGATATCATCAAACAACAACGTGGCCAAAGTCGATGCCAATGGTCAAGTAACAGCTGTAGGAACAGGTTCCTGTTTCATTACAGTAACATCTAAAGCAAACTCCTCTATCAACACACGATGTAAAATAACAGTTGCTCAACCAGAAGGAATCGCTGAAGCCTTGATTATCAATGAAATCATGCCAGCCAATGTAGATGTGTACCTCGACCCATCATTCAACTATGGTAGCTGGGTGGAATTATACAACCCTACCGACATGAACATTTCGTTAGGAGGGCTCTATATAACCGACGATCCACAGAATCTAAAAAAGAATCGTTTGATTAACGAATATGGAATTTTGCAGGCAAAAGGATATGCGTTGTTAAATTTTGACCACCACGAAATATGGAAACTTGCCTCATATCGCCAGATTGACGACAAGTTAGATTGTGATGGAGGCGTAATTATCATATCCGATGGTAAAAATATTTTTGCACGCCAAGAATATCCAGCCGCCATTTCCCGCATCTCTTATGCCCGCACAATAGATGGGGGCGATGTTTGGGGGTTCACAGGAAATCCATCACCAGGCTTTTCGAATGAAACCAATGGAGGATTTGCAAACAAGCAATTAGATGCACCATACATTAACAAAGATGCACAAGTCTTTGAAGGTAATCTACAAGTGATTGTCAACATTCCTCCAAATACGACACTGAGATACACCACAGATGGCACTTGCCCCACCCTAACAAATGGCAAAAAATCTACAACTGGCTTATTCACAGTAAAGAATACCACCTGCTACCGCTTCCGTCTCTTTAGAAACGGAGCTCTACCTTCTCCTGTTGTTACACGCACATATGTGTATAAGGATAAAACATATCCTTTCCCTATCATTTCTGTTGTCACTGACGATAAAAATCTGAACTCTACAGAATATGGTTTATTCAAAGAAGGTCCGAATGGAAGAAACGGACGTGGAAATGAAAATGATTGCAACTGGAACATGAATTGGGATCGCCCCGTTTCTTTCGAATACATTACCAAGGACAATCAATGTATCATTTCTCAAGAATGTGATTTATCCATGTGTGGAGGATGGAGCCGCTCTTGGACTCCACACTCTTTCAAACTCAAAGCTTCAAAAATCTACGATTCCCAGAATTTTTTTGCTGCTCAGCTTTTCGACCAAAAGCCTTATATCAAGAGTAAAACTTTACAAATTCGAAATGGTGGTAACAATGTACTGACATATGGAGAAATTGGCGGCAGAATAAGAGATGCTATTCTTCAGCAAGTCATAGCTCGTAGCGGCATAAACATTGACTACCAAGAATGGCAGCCTGTACATGTACTCATCAACGGAAAGTATTATGCCACATTAAACATGCGCGAACCTAATAATAAGCATTATGCATATGCTAACTACGGCATTGATACTGATGCGATGGATCAGTTCGAGATTGAACCAGATTCGGGATACGTTCAGATGGAAGGAACCAATGAAGCATGGCTTCGTTTGGTTGAACTCAGCAAAACTGCTGCAGAGGAAGAATCATATACAGAAATTCGCCAATTACTTGATATTGACGAATACATCAACGTGATGGCAGCAGAATTCTTCCTTGGTGGAACTGACTGGCCACACAACAACGTGAAAGGTTACCGCGACATTAACAATGGAAAGTTCCGCTTTGTTCTCTTCGATCTAGACTTTGCCGGTCAGACTTCCACTCCTTTCCAGAATTTTTTTGACAAAGAAAAATTCCAATCGGAACACGAACTGCTAGGCTTTGATTATTCTGTTAACAAGAGCCTTGAAGGAACTAGAAGAAATGGTACAAACACCTTCGTCACACTATTCAAAAA
Source organism: uncultured Bacteroidaceae bacterium (assembly GCA_904501945.1). Lineage (GTDB taxonomy): Bacteria > Bacteroidota > Bacteroidia > Bacteroidales > Bacteroidaceae > Minthosoma. The sequence goes on along the minus strand of CAJGCU010000138.1, from coordinate 1,272 downwards.
TTTGCTGAAGAATGACCAGTTCCGCAAACAATTTATAGATACCTACTGCATTTTGGGAGGTTCTGTCATGCAACCTAAGTACGTGAAAGAAATCGCCAACGAAATAAAGAATTATGTCCAGAAAGGTATCTATTCTGAGGATTATTTCGATCCATCACTTTCTTCAAACTATGTTATCAACAAGTTTACCACCACCTGGAACAGCAATCTTGTTGACCATATGAAGAAACGTCCAGAAATGAACATTTCAAATATTGAAAAACAATCCGTTACATTGTCAGCCAACATAAAAGGAGCTAAAATTACCATCAACGGTATCAATCTGCCTTATACTGAATTTAATGGATATCTTTTTGCACCTATCAACTTATCAGCTATAGCACCTGTCGGCTATCGTTTTGTTGGATGGAAAAATACAGGAAAGACAACTAACGAATACATTTCAACAGACGCTGAATACACCCTGCCTTCATCTGGCAAGCAGAATTTAAGTGCTATATTTGAGAAAATTTCAGAAGAAGAACTGATAGCAGAAGGTATCACGCCTGTTCGCATCAACGAGGTCAGCGCTGCCAACTCTATGTACATCAACGACTACTTCAAGAAGAACGACTGGATTGAGCTCTACAACACGACAGCTGAAGACATAGACATTGCGGGAATGTATATTTCCGACAATGCAGAAAAGCCTCAGAAATATCAGGTGCCTGCAGATGACGCAATGCTCAACACTATCATTCCAGCCAACGGATACAAGGTTATCTGGTGCGACAAGCTGGAAAACATTGGGGCTGACATACACACAAGCTTCAAACTCGCGGCTGAAGGAGGTAACGTGCTCATCACAACAGACTCGTATGCGGACACGCTGGCTTATGACGCACACATCGGAACGCAGACATTCGGACGCTACCCTGACGGAGCAAGCAACACCTATGCCATGAACATTCCGACTATAGCTAAAAGCAATATGCTCAGCTCATACGACACGCTCTTCATCGAGCCTGTCAAGCCTGAGCCGAACGCTATACGCCCTTACATCAAGGAAGGAGGAATCACTATCGCATACATAGATGGAACGGTGAACGTCAAGAGCGAGGAATCGCCTATCAGCTCTATCAGCATCTACAACACACTAGGCATGCCGATGCCTGCAAATGCTATTATGAGAGCTGGAAGGCAGTTTGCTTCACTCAACGTGGCTGCACTGCCTAAGGGAATATATGTTGTAAAAGCGACAACACAAATGGGAGATGAATGCCATATAAAATT
>CAJGCU010000137.1 GCA_904501945.1 uncultured Bacteroidaceae bacterium | reverse complement strand
TGCTCATCATGCTGCTTCATCAGCCGTAACGCTTCTGCCAGCAAGCCAAAGCCCTTCCGTTCATCCGTAATACGCTGACAGCCAAACAGCAGCAAATACATATCCTTCGGCAAACAAAGTTCACTCCTCGACTGCATCTTGTCCCTCACACAGAAAAAGTCCGTATCAATCGCATTCGGAATGTCCACCACGCGCTGCCCTCTCGCCAAACTCGACTTCCTCGCCATGTCAGCCATCCAGCGGCTGCACCCCACAAACGTAATGCGTGCATCGCCATAAATCTGCTGCTTGCGCAAAAATACGCGCTGCGACAAATCGCCCAGCAACCCTCTTCCCAGCAAGTCACATGCCCTGCACGCATCCATGTACTTCACACATTCGCCCGAATAATGGCAAACACCCGTAAAATACCACTGGTCATGAAGCGTGACGACCACCTTCTTGCCTGAACGCATCACCTTCTCCAGCGTATTCAGCGAGACAAACCCCTGATTAATCCAGTGCAGATGCACCACATCCGCCCTTTCAAACTCAGGATGCCTCACAATATCAAAGCCGATATTGGCAATGTCAACCTGAAACAGCCCCTTTCTGCTAAAGTTGTTAGCAACAAAAATACACAGCCTCTCCCAAAGAAACTTGAAAGGCTGCGTCCAGCTCGACCCAATCGAGTGCACCGTCAGGCGGTCTGTCTGCTTATCTCGCACCAGCATCTTTGCCTTCACCCCATTCTTCTTCAGCGCCTGCATCAGACGGCTGGCAGCAATGGCAGCACCACCTATACATTCAGATGTATTGACTATCAATACCCGCATATTCTCCTTGCGATTTTAGCATCATCAAAAAAACGCTGCAAAGTTACACAATATAATCCACAAAAGCACCCTTCCCCCCACTCAAAACCCACTTTTCAAAACTTTTTCCTCTTTTTTTTACAAAAAGATGAAGCAAAATGATGATTGATAAAAAAAAAAGCCCTACCTTTGTCCCCGCCTTCCAAAAAGGAAGAAAAAAGAATGCTTCAGTAGCTCAGTTGGTTAGAGCACATGACTGTTAATCATGGGGTCGTTGGTTCAAGCCCATCCTGAAGCGCAAAAAGAGGGACGTTTCATCCCTCTTTTTTATTATTTCCATTTCCTTGAAACACAAACACCGCGTTTATAATATTTGAGACACCGCTTACGGAACATTCCAAACATGGTGTTTAAGATACCATGAACACGAAGAACCATATAAGAACAAGACACAATACAATTACTCATTCACCAGCACCTTCCCTTCTTCCGTCATGCCTCTACGCCTACATAGAATCATGCCCGTCAACAGAACCGCGATTCCTTCCATAAAAAAATAACGTTTCTTTTTCCTTGTGCCCATCCGCTCCATATACGGTAATTGACAGCAACTTGTGGGGCGACGATTTTAGTTCTTCTTCATAATGAGAGTCCAGCAGATTTGCCTCATGCGAAGCCCCTCCAACAGCTGATTTCAAGCTATTCATGTCATAGATGAACGATACAGAGCCAGTATGCCGCCATGCCTCCTCCTTCATCTGATAGGCTTGCATGCACAGCAAGTTCTGGTGTCGGTCATAGATGTATTCATGCTTCACTTGCCCGCCACCATCAACAAATGCCATCGTTGTGACTGACATCCTTAATGCACCCTGCTCATACGTGTATTCCTTTCTCAGACATTCTTTAGCCGACACTCCAGCAAACACAGAGTCCGTCTGACTGATTACATGACCTACAGGGTCATAAGCATAGCGTGTCGTGCTGACCCTTGGATGCCTGTTGTCCATCATGTCTGTCGACTTAATCCACGAGAGTTTTCTGTCTGTGCCATAAAAGAACTCATTGACTATTTGTGTTTTGAACAAGCCGTCTTGGAGTGCATAAAAGGTCTCAGAATGAACCTGCTTGTCGTCACCATACACACGTTCTGTCTGGAAGCTATTCAGCATCCGCCCTTTAACATAAGAGGTGGTAAAAGTCGTCACTCGATGATTGAATTGGGGAGCTTGGGACTTTCGTTCCACTATCAACCATTCTCCGCCCTGAAGGATAGAAATAAGCCGAAGAGTGTCATTCCCTTCCTCATCACAAAAATACTCACGCTTATTTGTTAGCTGCCATACTCCTTCTTCTTGCTGGAAGTAAAGAACCTGATTCACCCTGCCTGCCGTATCATATCCGTACTCCTGCTTCTTGGCTTTACCTGACACATAATCAAATGAGACGATGCTGTCAAGTCTCTCCTGAACGGATGAAACACTTTGGGCGCTTGCTGCTTGTGCCGTCAAGACAGCCGCAAAAATCATTTCTAATAATCTTTTCATATTATCAATAATTACGTAAGTTCAACAAAAAACAACGTCCCTACTCATTCACCAGCACCTTTCCGTCTTCCGTCATGCCCTCCACGCTGATGTACATCTCCTCGCAGGTCGAGTTGTTGAAGAACTCCACCTTCGCCTTGCCCTGCGCGTCCGTCTTCACGTTCGGGTTCCAGTAGATGGTGCGGCGGAAGTCTGCCATCGGAGGGATGACGCTGTAGTCCTCCATCTGGAAAGTGGAAGGCTTGTTGAAGCCCTGGAAGTAGGTGCGGCGAAGTCCCTTCTGGCTTTCGGAGGAATAAATGAAACGGCTATATGTATATACTAAAATCGGTGAATTGGTTGGGCTCAACATTTCTGAATTTAAAGCGTCCTTGCCATTCAGCACGATATAGATGGATTTCACTTCGTCAAGGTACATTCCAGGACCACTTCTTTCGTTGTTATTACCGATGAACCTAATACTCCTTCCTTTATAACGCCCAGGATTTTCTCCAGTCCAGTCATAGTACATCTTTAATTTATCACTCACGAATTCACGAGTTACTGGTATGGGCTTCCCCATATCAAGTATCTTGTCAGATTCTCTGGCGGCATCGTAGTACAGCGAGGCGTAAACCTTGCCCCACGCCTCATTCTTGTACTTGTAGTCATCATTAGTGAAGTATCTCCTCTTCGCCTTCACCGTCACGTTCTGCAGCACGTGGTCTTTCTTCGTGATGGGGATGAACTCCTCTTCCTCCAGCGTGTCGCTTTCGGCTATGCCTGTGAAGAGATTGGGCTGCAGGCGTCGGCGCGCGCTGGCTTCCAGAGGGGTGATGTAGCGCGGTGTCGGCGAGAACTGGCGGTCGATGCCCACATAGTAGGTCTTCCGCTTCTGCTTGCCCTTCTTGTTCTTCTTGCGGGTATAGATCTGCATGTTCCACTCGCCATCCACAAACGGCATCTCAAATGAGTAATAGCCCAAGGAGTCGGTCACGGTCCTGCCTATCAGGCTCTGCCCCTCCTGATTGTAGAGAATAGCCTCAAGGCGGACATCGCTTACAGGATTGCGTTTCCTGTACACGTTCAGCTTGCCGAAAATGTAGAACTTGTCCTCGATGGGCTGCACCTTCTCAAACTCCTTCTGCCCAGTCATCAGCTCCCAGTCATAGCGCCTCCAGCCCTGCGTGAGCATCAGCAAATCGGCGGAGCGGCGGTGCTCCTCGTCGTCCGCCTCGAAGTAGTACTCTGGCTGGTGGACATACCCTCTCACCTCCGAGCCCAGCAGCATCCACGTTCTCATGTTGCCCTGACGTCCGTTGTTCATCGCCGCATAGTCCATGGCTGAGAAGGACAGGTGGGCATTGGGCTGCGCCTGCAACTCCAGCTCTACCTTGCCACAGGGGGTAAGACGTGATGTTGGGGAGATGACGCGGATGCTGTCAACCGATTTTGCCACAGGACATCGGAAGAAGAGTCGCTCTGCCCAGATGCGACCTTGGCTGTCGAAGACGGTGAGCTGGCTTACCCCTTCGGGAAGGGAATTGCGTCCTAGCTCCAGCTCAATGAGCGGAACGGCACGCATCGTGTCACAGCGAAAAACGTTTCCGTTGTGCAGCAGTGCGTAACCCAGCAGAGAGCCGCAGAGGCTGTCTGTGCACTGCAGCGCGGCAAGCACCGTGTCGCTCACAGCATCGAGCACAAGAGCACAGCCTTCTTTTTGCGCTTTAGGAAGAGGGAAAAACTGGACTTGTTTCCGTTTCCTCTTTTCCATGTT
>CAJGCU010000136.1 GCA_904501945.1 uncultured Bacteroidaceae bacterium | reverse complement strand
CTTTACTGAAGAAGAAATAAAGGAAGATTTGAGATATCTCCAGTTGCTGGCACAAAGCTACCCCAATGTATCAGAAGCCAGCTGCGAAATCATCAACCTGGAAGCCATCCTGAATCTGCCCAAACCGACCGAACACTTCATCAGCGACCCACATGGAGAAAGCGAGGCCTTCAACCATGTGCTAAGAAATGCTTCAGGATATGTAAAACGAAAGGTGGAAGAAATTTTTGGCCCCACTCTTCGTATGGCAGAAAAACAAGAGCTATGTACCCTTATCTATTATCCTGAAGCCAAACTGCAAAGAATACAAGCTGCTGAATCCAACCTCAACGACTACTATATCATCACGCTCAACCAGCTCATCAAAGTCTTGAGAGAGGTCAGTTCCAAATATACACGAAGTAAGATACGAAAAGAGCTTCCAAAAGAATTTGGATACATTATCGAAGAGCTTCTGCACGAGAGCCACAGCGGCGTGGGCGACAAGCGCCATCAGTACTACAACATGATTGTGCAAACCATCATCGAAACTCAAAGAGCCGGCCATTTTATCGTGTCAATCTGTCAGCTGATACAAAGGCTCGCCATTGACAGGCTGCACCTGCTGGGCGACGTGTTTGACCGTGGCCCTGGCGCCCACCTCATCATGGAGACCCTGATGAATTACCACAATTTCGACATCGTATGGGGCAATCATGACATCGAGTGGTTTGGCGCAGCAGCAGGCAACAGAGCCTGTATTGCCAACGTGCTTCGCCTGTCATTGCGTTATGGCAACCTTACTACATTAGAGGATGGCTACGGCATCAATCTCCTGCCACTCGCCACCTTTGCCATGGAAACCTACAAAGAAGACCCATGTAACCTGTTCGGGATCAGAGAACTGGGCAAAGAAAACCAGCACGACAAAAAGACCATAAGGCTAATTGCACAAATGCACAAGGCCATCACCGTCATACAGTTTAAGGAAGAAGCCAAAATCATCAGCCGGCATCCCGAGTTCGACATGGAAGACCGCAAACTGCTCGAACACATCAACTTTGAAAAGGCCACTTGCTGCATCGGCAACGAAGAATACGAAATGCTTGACACCTTCTTGCCTACAGTACAAAAGGAATGTCCCAACGTACTCACAGAGGAAGAAGAAGCATTGATGGCAAAATTGGAGCACTCTTTCCTCACCAGCGACAAATTGCAGAAACACATCCAATGCTTGCTTGCCCACGGAAGCATGTACGCTATATCAAATAGCAACTTAATGTACCACGCCACCGTTCCGCTCAACTATGACGGTACACTTAAAGAGGTGGAAATCAACGGAAAAAAATACAAAGGAATGGCATTGATGAAGAAGACAGGGCATTTAGTAAGAGAGGCTTTCAACAACGATACCCCAAAAGACAGAAAAGACTACGCAAAAGACTACATCTGGTATCTGTGGTGCGGAAAGAACTCTCCTCTCTACGACAAAGACAAGATGACCACATTTGAACGCTACTTCATCAAAGACAGCGCAACACATACAGAAACAAAAGGTTACTACTACAAATACAACAACGATGAAAAAGTTGTCGACATGATACTCGACAACTTTGAAGTAGAAGGTCCACATCGCCACATCATCAACGGACATACGCCTGTAAAAGTGTTAAAAGGAGAAACACCTATTAAAGCTAACGGGAAACTCCTTGTCATAGATGGCGGATTCTCACGCGCCTACCAACCTGAAACAGGAATAGCAGGCTACACGCTCACCTTCCATAGCCGCGGACTTGACCTTGTGCAGCACCAGCCATTCCAATCAGCCGAAGACGCCATACAGAACGGCGATGATATCAAGAGTTCCACGCAAATTGTAGAACTCAGCACACAAAGAATGTACGTCAAAGACACAGACAAAGGACGAACCCTGCTCGCGAAAGTCGACAACCTCAAACGACTTCTCTACGCTTATCGCAACGGATTCATCAAAGAAGTGAAATAAAAACACAAAATCATACACACTCATGAAAAAACTACTATTACCCGCAATCATTGCCCTGACCAACCTCTATGCACATGCACAAACCACATTGACACTCAGCACCTATAGTGGAACTGACCTCGCAAAATATGCAGGCAAAACACTCAATATATCCGCTAACAGATACCTGTTCACAGGATGGAACACCATATCCCTCCCCTTCTCCATGACCGAAGAACAAATAAATGAAACTTTTGGCAGCGACTGCAAACTTGAAAAATTGGCAGGAGTTGAACATGACGGACACGACATCAAACTCAACTTTCAAGATTGCAAGTCGGAAGGCATCCAAGCCAATATTCCTTACATATTATATTATACAGGAAAAACTGGCGACAAAAAAATATCCGTTAAAAACGCTACCATCAGCAACACCCATGCTCCACTCTCTTTCGCTGTACAAGGAACAAGCTTAAGCGTTACCATGTCTGGCACCCAGCAAATGCGCAAAGCCCAAGGCGTTTATGGCATTATGGGCAAAGACAATGCCGAAGCGCTCTTCGTCAATGTGGATGATGTCGAAACAGGATTCTATGCCACAAGATGCTACATAGAACTCTCAAACGGCAATTCTTCTACACTCACAACGAACCATATAGGCAAAGATGTCACCAGCATCCAATCAACGGTTAAACCCAACGAGAATGTCGATGTTTACAACATTTCAGGTATCAAAGTAGCCAGCCAAATAGGAATATCTGAAATCAGCAAACTTCAGCAAGGCATCTACGTCATCAAAGGGAAAAAGATACTCGTGGAATAAATCCATTCCTTCTCGTTCTTGCCGCTCAACAGAATAACATCACGAAGAAAAATGAAAAAAAGCACGAATAAGATGAAATTCACGTCATTTTTCTTGTAAATGTGAAAGTTATTCATTTACTTTGCATCAATTATGACTGGAAACATTTATACATATTGGCGTTGGCACAGCTTGGGATTCAAAAAATCGTAAGTCGAATGGTGGTGCCCTTATGTAAAGCATAAAAAACAAAAAGCCTGTCGTACTTACGGCAGGCTTTTCTAGTAACAAATAAAAATCGCTACAATAAAATACAGAAATGACTTATCAAGTTAACGAAAAAGGTTTCTACGGACAATTCGGAGGAGCCTACATCCCAGAAGTGCTCCAGAAGGCCATAGATGAACTTAAGGAAGCATATCTTCCCATTCTGGAAAGCGAGGAATTCAAGAAAGAATATCACTCGTTGCTGAAAGACTATGTAGGCCGTCCTTCGCCACTCTACTACGCAAAACGCATGAGCGAAAAGTATGGTTGCCAGCTCTACTTAAAGCGCGAAGACCTCAATCATACAGGAGCACATAAAATAAACAACGCATTAGGGCAGATTCTTCTGGCCAAAAAGATGGGTAAGACACGCATCATTGCAGAGACAGGAGCAGGACAGCATGGTGTAGCTACTGCCACAGCATGTGCATTGATGAACATGACCTGCACAGTATATCAAGGTGCACTTGACGTGCAGCGTCAACGAGTTAACGTAGAAAGAATGAAAATGTTGGGAGCGACAGTCGTGCCTGTAACAAACGGAAGCCAAACGCTGAAAGATGCTACAGATGAGGCTATTCGTGACTGGTATAACCACCCTGAAGAAACTTTTTACATTATCGGTTCTGCAGTGGGCCCTCACCCTTATCCAGACATGGTTGCTCGTTTACAATCTGTCATCTCAGAAGAAATCAAGTGGCAGCTTGAAGAAAAAATCGGCAGAAATTACCCCGACTACCTAATAGCATGTGTAGGAGGCGGCTCCAATGCTGCTGGCACATTCTACCACTACCTTGACAACGAACGTGTTCAATTTATCCTTGGCGAGGCAGGCGGCTTGGGCATCGACTCAGGAAAAACAGCTGCAAGCATGCAAGTAGGAACTGTGGGCATCCTACATGGAAGCCGCATTAAGCTAATGCAGACCGAAGATGGAGAAATCATTGAACCTTATTCCATTTCTGCAGGCTTGGACTATCCTGGCACAGGACCTTTACATTGCAATCTTCATGAACAAGGGCGCGCACAAGTTCTGGCAGCGAACGACGATGAAGCATTGAAAGCCGCATTCGAACTGACTCGTTTGGAAGG
>CAJGCU010000135.1 GCA_904501945.1 uncultured Bacteroidaceae bacterium | reverse complement strand
TAACAGCAGAATACTGGTCAATTACCTTCTTAGCGTCGATAGCAACCTGTGAAGCAAGATACTTCTCGGCGAGAGCCTCGTAAGTTGAGCTTGTTTCAATAACGCTGATTGTGAAATCATCAATGTTGTTCACACGTGTATTCATCTTAGCAGCGAGATCCTTCAGTTCGTTAATCATCGCAGTAACAGCAGATGGTGAAGTGAAGCCGCCAGCCTCAGCCTTTGCGATAGCAGCAGAGAAAGCTGTTTTAGTATCACCGTCATAGTCAACGCCATAAGCAGCATCTACAACTGGCTTAGCCTCTTCGATTGCTGCTGCAAGCTGCTGCTTCCAGTAAGCTGCCTTAGAAGGCATTGTGATGAGGTCAACACCACCAAGGAGAAGCTCAACGCCTGGCTGAATTGAAGAGAACTTAAGCATATAGTAGCCAGCCTTGTCAACAGTAAAGTCTGTCTGAGAACGTGTAACGTTATTAACAGCTATATTCTGAGCACCATTCACGTTAGGCATAGCTGAAATATCATCGAAACGAGCGTAAATATTTCCATCAAGATCTTCAAGAGTGAAGCTATACTTTGGAGCATTTTCCTCGCTCACTTCATCTGTATTACCATTTAGGTTCTTCCATGCACACATGCGGATCGTAATCTGATACTTGCGAGCATCAAGATAGAGAGAAATGCCCTCTGGCATAGCAGGGTCGATTGTACCATCAACAAGGATATAGTCCTTTACCTGCTCACCAAATGTCAGCGTACCAAGAGTTTGGCCACCATTAAAGTTACGCCAGTAGATAGCGCCGCCATTGAGGTCGCCGCTGTAGCCTGTCATGGCACGAGTACCGCCACCGCCAGTGTTGCCACCCCAGTTGTAGTTCCAAACCTCACCTGCTTCATTCACGCCATACTGATGAATAGTACCATTGTCGTCAGCCACCCAACCTACAGGGAATGTACCGTTTGCAGTAGCAGCGAAAGTTTCGTTTGTGCTGTAAACGCTTTCAGAAACAGAGTTGTCTGCATCCTTGCCAAGAGCGAATGTGAGAACCTGGTCGCCTTCGCAATCAACACCGAATGTATTCACTACGCCAGCAACAGTCAGTTCATATTCACCGTCACCAAGACCGTTCACAGCAATGTTGATAGTCTTGCCATCCTCACTCAGCTTCATAGCAGAAGTCAGATTTGTGAACACACCGTTCTTTTCCAGCGTAGCAGAAGCATAAGTAAGGTCAAGTGCCTTATCGAAAGTGAGAGCGATGTTGTTGAATGTTGCTGCATCAATCTCGAAGCTTTCATTCTCTGGAGTTGAGCTGATGAGCTTAGCAGGAGTCCAAGAAGATGGGAACACGTTGATTTCTTCAACGCTCCAAGCCTTCTCGTCAGCAAAGCCAAGCACCTTCATCTCGCTCTCTACGTCTGAGCTTGGACGCGCGTCAGTAGAGTAGATGATAGGACAGTCAGCAGCAGGAGTGAAGCTTACCTTCACGTCGTCAGCCTCTTCGAAATTAACTTCCTCTGTCAAGAATACATACAGGAAGCCGTCTTCCTTACCTTCAACGAACTCAACAGTAAGAGGAGTGCCGTTCTGAGTAACAGAAGCACATTCAACAGGCAGAACCACTGCGCCATTGTTAGCCTTAGCCAAAGCTGCAATATTGGTTGGGTAGCCAAAGTCGAGCTTCACAACATTGCCGCAGAAAGTCGCTTCGTTGAAAGTAACACCCTCTTCCACCTTGATGTCGTCAAGCATGTAAGAAACAGGGCTATACATATTTACAACAACGAAATACTTCTCTGGAAGGTGACCGCCAAAATACTGAGCATAAGTCTGAGTGCCGTCGCCGCCCATAGACTCTGGGAACACAGCGTTACCTACCCAGTCCTGAGAAGCGATAATGTTATCCAATGTAGCAGCATTGGTGTAGTAAGACACAAAAGAAATGCGCTGCCATTCACCAGTCAGACCGCTTGTCATCTGTACACCATAGTTTCTGCCTGATGGAGAGTTGAAACTCTTGTCATAATTTTCCATACCCTTTGAAAGCCAAGCAGTGAGAGCAGTGTTCTTCTCTGCGCCATTAGCATCGATGTAAGAAGACTCTTCTGCCTTAATCCAGAAGCTCACACGGTAAGGAGTGTTTTCCTTAATCTGGAGGTTACCGATCTTGAAACCACGGTCCCAAGAATAGCCTTCCACATTAGGATCATTCTCTGCACGGAGAGAGTACTCGCCAGTCACCTGGTCGCCATTGCACTGCTCGTCCCAATTGTCGCCATCCTTCACGTTGACCCAGTCACCATAAGTACCGCCAGGAGTCAGAGCTTCCTCTGTAGTGTACTTTGTGTCGCCTGGTTCAAAACCAACAGATGCGATAGTGGTCTGTGCCTGTGCAGAAGCAAAACTCATCAGACCAGCTGCCACCAATAAGTTAAATTTCTTCATAAACGAAAAAGTTTTTGGTTAAGTTTAATTAGATAAAAAAAATAAAATTCATATTTCTTTATAATAAGTTTCGCAAACAATCGACTTTTTCAAGATTTAATTTTCAAATTACTCCAGAATGTTATAGCCGAATCAGTCGCTTCGCGGTGCAAAATTACAAAAAAGAGAAGAAAATGTCTTTTCAAAACGTTACATGAAGTTTCAAATAGGTTACAAGAACGACTTTTCTACACTACAAAACAGCAGAAAATCAAGGATTTCACAGTTTCATCACTCTTTTCGTATCACAGAAAGGGAATTGCAAAGGCATTCATACCCTTTCCCCCAAAAACAGACCTTGCTCTTTAATTTACCGCACGTTTGCGAAAACAAAGTTCAGCGAATCAACTTGAAAGAAACACAGCAAATTGACCATACAGAACCGACGCCGACCATGAAAAACTGACGAAAGTCTCAAACAATGACATTAACGAACGTCATTTTACTCCACCAACTGTACAATTATGGAAACACCGCCTGCACAATAATTGAAACACCGCCTGCATAATATTTGAAACACCGTCTGCATAATATTTGAAACAGGGTGTTTAACCGCTGATGTACACGGAGAGCACATGGGGACTCTGTCTCTGTTTCGCCAAACAGGTTTATGGTTATGAGAAATGAGAACAAAGAATCGGGTAAAAAAAGCCTCGTTTTATATTCCAAAACAGATATAAGTCATACTTACCAAAGCTGTATGAGTTTCACACTTTTCAGGAACAAAGTAAGGGTTTAGAGAAGGAGGAAAATGAGAAAAATATAACGAACCGGAGATGCCCGACTATGATGACGCGTACAAACTGGAACGTATCTAATAAGAAAAAAGGTGGAACCTGCACGCAGATTCCACCTTTAATATAATATACTCGTTATTAATTGACAGGAGTAACGGTTACAGATACAGTACCGTCAACATACTCGTTACCCAATCCTCCTCCGAAATACAAACCATTACCGTTAATGCTATACCATACGTTACTTGGAATTGTCAGGCGTAAAGTGCGAGCAGGAATGCCATCAGCTTCAGACCATCCCCCATTCCAAACAACACCAACTGTATAAGTATTATTATTACTTGTCACACTAATTGAAGGTGTTATAAAATCTTCGTTATCCCCTTTTTTCAATTCAAACATATGACAGCTCCATGGACCTCCCATATAGAAACTGGAGACACCTTGTCGAGGCAATTTGAATTCAAGCATCACTCCTTTGGCACCAGGATTGACTTTCTGCAACTCTGACCCTGGCAGCTTATACCAATTTCCAGTAATAGACTGTCCGTCATGCTGCGGCGTGTCAGTTGCTATAGTCGCACTCACCGGAGTGGGTGTTCCAGCTGGTCTTTCAGAAACCGTCACCTCTATAGTCTTCTTTACAGTCTTATAATTGCCTTCAGCAGCCAACTTCACCGTGATGGTTGTGGTGCCAGCCTTCAGACCTGTAATCTTGATATTGTTTCCGTCCAGCGCAGCGGATGCCACGGTATTGTCGCTGTATTCAAAGCTCATTGCGCCATTGCTATTCTTGCTGAACCCAACAGACTGCGTGTCGTTTACATACATTGATAATGCAGTATTATTCAGGTTCAAGTTTGGATCTTGCAGATTAGCTCTTGAAATGATTTCAATCTTGACATCATCGAAGTAGTAATTTGCAGCCTGATTGCTGATAGCAAGGTTGAAGGCGATGGTCCTCATATTATCTTCTGGTGACATATCGTGAGTGACTGTTATTTCCTTAGTAATAGTCACCCAGTCGGTTGTAACGTTGATATTGCCAACTCCTGCATCCCAATGGATATAGTTTCCAG
>CAJGCU010000134.1 GCA_904501945.1 uncultured Bacteroidaceae bacterium | reverse complement strand
CGATTTGACCGGCGCTTCGATAAGCTTTGAATTCTTGAGCCAGATGTCACCGGCTACCTGTCTTCCGGTTGCAAGATCGAAATATGCGTTCAGACCTACAAAGAAATCACGCGCCGGCATATGTTCTGCAAGGTAAGTTTCGATATCTTCGCCCCACTCTGCACCGGGTGTGTAATCGTTGCTTTCTTCTTCAGCATCGTAATAGCCTACAGCAACATTCTCAAATACATCGGATGTTGCATTGCCTACAGTTTTCCATCCATACACCTTGAAGGTGGGATAGAAATCATTGAGAGCGGTAGAATTCTCTCCGGTGGCGCGTGTGGACTTGTTCACAAAAGTAGCGAAGCCGATGCGGCTGGGCTGCTCGGGAGCGGTGTTCCCCTTGTCAACCAGAATCTCTTCTTGTGTGCAGCTTGCTGTCAGAGCAACTGCAGCCAAAAGGTACATTACTTTTTTCATGGGCATCTTTCTATTTTATTTATATATCATACTTTTTTGTTTGTGTTCTGTATATCAGTCAATAGCATTGTCTCCATTGGTGTCTGTCCATCCAGTCACACCTGTGTCGAAGGTGATGATGTTCTGCTCAGGAGCAATGTTGAAGTTCACTGTGTAGCTGTTGCCCTGAACAAAGGCTGTCGCTTTGTCCTTGAAGAGCTGGTCAAGGGTAGCTGTGTAGGTGAACTCTTCGCTGTAATCGCCTGAGGTGATGGTGTAGTTGATGTTGAGCACCTGAGTGTCAGTCACATTCTGCGGCATCACGAGCGACTCGATGAAATAGGTTTTCTGTGTGGCAGAGAGGGCTGTTGCTGGTGTGGTATAGCTGTAATCTACGGTTGCTGTGCTTTTTGCCTTCCATCCGGCATTGTGGTCATAGGTTCCTGTGCTGAGCAAGTCGTTGACACTGATGCTGTTGATGGTGATAGTATAGGGTGCTGCAGCATTGGCTTTGGCTGTGACAGCCAGCTTAGCCAAAGTGTGGCTGAAGTTGAGCGTTACCGTAGGTGTTGTGGCCGGGTCGGTAACAGGGAATGGGGCTGAGCGCATCACGTCGCAGTCTGTTCCGTCAGCACCAGTAAACCCTGCATTCTTTTCCGCACTGGCAGGTGCGCCCTCCTGCAGGTTCTGTCCGATGATGGTGAAGTCTTCTGTGGAGAAGAATGAGGCAGACTCATGATTTACCTCAACGAGGTTATGCTGATAGCCGAGAGGCGCGTGGGCGGGGGCAAAAGCAACAAATTGATAGTTGTCGGCTTGTTTGTCCCAGTAGCGATCGGTGTTGTATTCCCATGTGTTGGGCTCTTCTTCAGCTTCTGCTATGGCAGCGGTCACGGTCACTCCCTGGAAGATTGGCTGCACCTTGGTGCCTTCGTTGCTGGTCTTGGTGCCATAGACCTTGAATGTTTGGTGGTAGAACTCCAGATCTCCCTCTGTTGCTGCAGCACGAGTGCTGCGGTCGGCAAAGGTGGAGAATTCAATGCGGCGTTCCTTGTCCACCTTGCTTGTCTCGATATTTTCAAATTCAGTATCTACCAGTACGACGGATTCTTTCGTACAGGCAACAGCTGCTGTCGCAAGCAGCATTGCCAGTATTTTCCGTGTGTGGGTGTTTTGTATTTTCATCATAATTGTTTAGTATTTAGTAGGTTTAAGGTCTAAATAATGATATCCGATTCAATCTCGTTCTCCCAGTTTTCCACTGACGCGTCGAATCCGCCTCCTGGCTTGGGCTTGCCTCCGATGATGCTGTCGGGTATTTCGGCAGCATCGATGACAATGGTGATGACGCCACCTGCTGGACGCTGTTCAATCTTATCGGTGATATCCTGTTCAATAGAATATACAGCACCATTGCGCAGGGTCAGTCCAATTCCTGCATGGATGGAGTCACGCAGCGATACTCCTGAGCGTGTGGTCACCTTTTTCAGCGGGTCTATGCCAGGCATTCCCCATGTGAGGATACGTGCGGCAAGGATATCGCCAACGGTTTCTGTGCCATCGGGCAGGCGCAGGTTGCGGTCAGCCTGTATGGGGCAGGGTTCTTCCTGTGTGATTGTGACGAGATTTGTTGAGTCTGTGATGCGGGTGAAGAGGTCCACACCTCCCGCCATCCTGTTGAAACTTACGCCCTCGCATCCAGTTACGCGTTTGCCGGAGTTATCGTTGTTGTTGAGCAACATGACCTGGCACAGATAGATGAATGTATAGGGTGTCAGCGCGGCATTCACATCGTACACATAATATAGTGAGCCGTCAGCATCATAGCGCATCTCGTAGGCATCAGGGTCATCTGTTACATAGAGATCCTGGATGAAGGTGCCGAAAAGTTGGTCGGGCTGGTTGTAGTGGGTATAGGAACGCGTATAGGGTATCCGGGCATTGGAGCGTGTTGTGGCATAATAGTAGTCGTTGGACTCGTCTGTAGAGAAGAGGATGTACTCTGTGTCGTTGTTGTAGAATGCCATGTCGTAGGTCTGGCGAGTGGTCAGGCTCACGCGTCCGCCATCGCTGCCGAAGTTTCGGGTAGTGTATCTGGAGCGTTCACGGGCATTGTTGATTGTATAGACATTGGCACGGACTCCAGAAGGCTCGCTGTAGCCGATGGGGCCGTAGAGCGACTCGTCCCACAGGTACTGCCATTCGGTTCTCCAATCAATGCCCCAGAGCATTTCGAGCTGTATTTCGTATACAGATACATCGATGTTAAGCGTACCGCGCTGCGCCAGGTAGAGGTCCTTGCGTTCGCAGCTGGTCGTTGCCGTGAAGATGCACATTATCACGACTGCTAGTGGGGCTATATGTCGATAAATCTTTTTCAACTTTTATATATCTTCTTGTTTTTGCTAAAACAGGTCGTAGCTGATTGTAAATCCCGCTCCTGTTGGGCCAAACCAGCGCAGTCGGTGATTACGACGGATAAAATTCTCAATGGGCTCGTCCCAGTCGTAGTAGTATTTGTCGCTGCCGGCATCACCTGCATGGTAAGGGTCATAGATGCTGTGGTAATACCCGATGTGGACAAAGGCTTCAAGTCTCCAGCGTGTGTTTTTCCATGGGCGCCATACATAGCCGTATCCGATTCCGGCACCCCATCCTTCGCCTTGCCATCCACGCTCTTCATCTAGGCCGAAGTCGTAGAGGTTGGCATGGCCATAGGCCGAAAGGTAGTGTCCTGTGTGCACGTCTTTCTTGAAGTAGCGTCTAGCCTCAAGGCCTCCGTTGAGCATCTGCATGTAGAGGTGTTTTTTCTTGCTGCTCCACCAGGAAAAAGCGTAATCTGCCTGTATGGTCCAGTGCGAGTTGCGAGGATAGAATTCGATTCCGATATTAGGCATAAGTGCTGCATCATACAGGAGATTGGTTTTTACAGCCCACTTCAGGCGGCGTGGCTTTTTCTCCACTTCGACAGCTGGCACCACTGTGTCAGGCGCCAAAACTGGCTCGGGTTCAGGTTCGGGCTCTGGCTCTAGCGCAGGGATGGTGTCTGGCTTTGCTTCTGCAGGTTCGGAAGTGTATATTCCTACCAATGTGGCTACGCGCAGAAGAGGCATATGGTGCTGGATAATCCAGCTATAGGTGAATCCGTTGTCGAGATTGCGCAGACGCCACTTCTTCGTGTCTCCAGGAATATCTGCATACATGATTTTCAGCACGCGGTCCCTGTTGAGCAGATGGTAGTTGGTTTCCAGCTCTTTGGTCAATCCTTTCCAGTTTTCACCAGCAGGGAAGAGGTGGATGTCGTTAACATCGAGGGTGGTGTTTGAAGGAAGATTGGACAAGATAAAGTCGCGGACGGCCTCGGCACGATGAAGAGAAAGCTGCATATTGTGTGCCTGTGTGCCTTCGGGAGAAGAGTAGGCGTAGATGGCAATGCTGTCGATTACTGATGTTGATAGCATGGAACGAAGCCGCTCGAGCTGTTTGCCATTCTCTAAATAATTCTCATCAATAGTTGTCTTGTCATGTCCAAAATATAAGGAGTAGAAATCTTTTTGGATACTATCAGGCACACTTTGTGCGTGGCAAGGTACAAACAAGCCACACAGCACGCAGAACAATATGATAAAACTGGATTTCATCAGTTTTTCTGTAATAGATTAGCCTAAATTTATTCCCCTCTCATAATGGAAAGATTGGTTTATGAAAAACTTTCACATTACAATACTATGGATGCCTCGATTTTCAATTTCATAGCAAAGATAACACTTTATAAAAAATAAGTTATATGTTTTTAATTCTCAATTTTTACCCCCCATTTATTAACAATATTTAACAAAATAAAGGTTTATTTTTACACATTTATGAAAAAAATGAGTAATAAAAAGACTGCGTTCGTTGAACGATTTTTATATAATATAAGGCACTTATTTTGCTTTTCTTTGTACATTGATGTACAGCTTTTCTTTGGGTGTATTAACCACACAAATCATGT
>CAJGCU010000133.1 GCA_904501945.1 uncultured Bacteroidaceae bacterium | reverse complement strand
CTCCATTCCTCGCTTTGCCAGCCGCACCGATGTAAAAGTTTCATGATCAGGAGTATAATAGCACAATCCACCATCGTCACTGGAAATCCACAATCGTCCATAACGATCTTCACAGAAACGGCTTATGACATTACCCGATACCGAGTTCCCATTGTCCGAATGAACATAAGACACAAAATTGCCCGACACGGGATGTGAATAATTAACACCACCATAATAAGTACCAATCCACACGCCTCCTTCACGGTCAAGCATCAATGGATAAATAAAGTTATCACTAATCGCATTTGCCAAAGCACCATTACGATTATATAGTCTCATCTTTCTTGCCTTGACATCAAAAGCAAGCAAACCCTTGTCGCTACCCAGCAAAAGATGGCCATTACGAACTTCCAAGATACTATGTATATGAAGCATCTGAGATTCCTGCGGCGTAAGCACCACCTCTGCCTGATGAGTGGAAGGATTGAAACAAACCAGCGTGCCGTCCCACATACCCATCCACATTTCACCCGCATGCCCCTCTGTCAAAGCTATGCTGGAAATATGAGGATGCGTCCCAACAAAAGACAAGTCGTACTTTTCAAACACCTTAGATTTCCCATCGTAACGAATCAAGTTTTCCGTTGCCCAGTTACTTGATGCCCACACATCACCCTTCTGGTCCACATACACACAACCATAAGAATCAGCATTGTCAGGCGTAGGGATGGACAAGCATTTTCCAGTTTCTGTGTCCAAGCATAAAATACCTTGTCCCAATGTAGCCATCCACAAACATCCGTTATTGTCCATTCGCATATCGGAAACATTGGCAGACCTTCCTTTTTGTAAGCCAGAAAGAGACAAATCCACCCGTTTCACGCTATCCAAACGCTGGAAATATAAATAAAGTCCATTATCCGTACCAATCCAAATAGAATCCCCATCTTCAGCCATAGCTGTCACAGACAAAGAACGCGTCTTGCCAACGGTCGTCATCTTATGCCCATCAAAACGATTCAGTCCACGGCTTGTTCCCAGCCACACAAAACCTTTTTCATCCTGCAAGAGCGAACGAACCGAATTTGATGAAAGTCCGTCATCTATAGTAAGATGAGAGAACGCCATTGACGCATCAAAAACAGATTTCTGTTGTGCATTGGCAAGTAAAGCAACAATAAAAAAAAGCGAGAGCCAATTTGTTTTACGTACAAAATTTAGCATGTATGAAATATTTTACCGGTAAAAAACGAAGATTATGGGACAAAGATAATGAAAAAATAATACATCCAAGCAACAAAATAGTCCGATTATGACAAAAAGAAGGATATTTTACATTATTTTTCCATTCATTTGGATTTTTTTTGTACGTAAAACAACAAAAAAGGTGTTACTTTGCATCAAATTAATAACTGATTTAGATTTGTTAGATAGAAAATTAATTTGTTAGATTGGCTAATTAATGGAAAAGAGAGCAGCGGTTCTCTACAAATGAATTTAACTACGCATAAACCAAAAACAACAAGAAGACTAAAAACAACTAACTAAAACATACAATTGATTAGATAGTAATATATAATAGGTGAAAAACGAAGAGAGGGTCAAACGTGAGTTTCACCCTCTCATTTTTTATTTAACATCGGTTCAATGAAGTTTGAGTTCTGCGAGTCAATGAAACAAATAAAAATTCACTTTTGCCGACTCACGTTAAAAATGCCGAAAAACAGCCACGCCACAGAATCACTCCAATTCCACTTTCTTAATCAGAGGTTTTCCTTCCTCAAATGCAAGCGTCACCTTAAAGTTTGCAAAATCACTATATATATATAATGGTATAGAGTCATTCCGTTTGGGTTCATAATCAAACTTTAGGCGAATGTTCGACCCTGACAAATAATTTTCAGAAGGCAGAACAACCTTGTCCTTGTCGTTCACCTGATGAAGCGAGAAAACCGGATCAATGACAGACAGGATACGTGGCAGTTCTATTCGCAACTTCTTGTCGCCACCAGTCACAAGATTCTTCACATCCTGCTTCATATCGTTCCAGATGTTCCCATCACTCACTGCTGCATAAACCTTCATACCCGTTTTAAGGTATGACAACAATTTGCTATTGTCCACATCAAGATCCTTGAGCAGCTGCTGCTTGACAACGGTGAGATTCCGCGGTGTTTTCTCCTGCTGGCTCTGCGTCTTAGCCACTGCCTCAGAAGCTTTCATGTACTTGTAATCCACATTGTCTATCCAACAGATTTTATCATCCGTCATCGCAATAGCACGAATACGCGTTATATCGTTGTATCTTTTCTCTTCGTAGTTCAGTTTCACCACCCCTATCTCCGTCTTGTCATGATGCTTGATAATATTAACAGACGGAAGTTTCTGGACATCATATTCATCTTTATACATATCTGTATAGTGTAGGCAAAGGAAAATACGCACATTTTCCAAATCAATGTCTGAGCGATTGTTGATAGTCACCTTAACCTCATCGTCATTGTCCGAAAGTGTCCAGTTCATGGTCGGCTCTACAGATACGTCAATAAAGGACTGCTCCATCAGTATCTGCTTAAAACTGCTATACATATTCTCTTCGCAATACTGCATATCACTCAACAGACAGTCATACACGCCCTGATTGCCACGGCGGTAGAAATGATTGAAGATTTCCTCCTTACTCTTCTCCACATCGCCATGCTGGGCATAATAGTACGCCTTGAGCAAGTTAGGACTGAAAATGCCAAAGCCCTCCATTGTAGAGTGGTAGAGGCGCAGCAAATACTTTCCCTCTGCCGACTTGTTCAGGTAGGTGCGCGCCTTGTAACTGTCAAGCAAATCTGTCAAATCCGCAGCCTGACGAGGGTACTCCATAGAAGCGTGATCAAAATAAGACACAGCTTTAGCATTCTCGCCACGGGCACGGCAAAGCAGGCCTTTCAGCACCAGTGCTGGAGCAGAACGAGACGGATAGAGCGACATGTAGTCATCTAGCGTATTTTCCGCTTCTATATAGAATTCGTTAACCTCCTCGGTCTGACCTAACAGCAAGTTCATCTCCTTCGACAAAGCGCTAAGCTGATTCCTCTCGGCTGTTGAATCGGCTGCAGGCTGATAATTAGAAGCAATATTTATCAGCGCTAAGCTCTTCAGCAGCAAAGCCTCACGATTAGTTGGATATTCCTTCAGAATCTCCTCTGTCATGTTGTAAGCATCAATTGAGCGACCGCCATAAAGGTCAATGTACGCCTTATCCTTCTTCAAGCAAAGCATATTCCATTCCCGCATATATTTATAATATACAGGAGCATAGGCTTCCAAATACCCAAGATAGGACATTCGCACTGCTTCTATCTCTCGCTCCAGCTGACGTTTCAGCTCTTTCTGCTTTTCATATTCGTCGAAAGCAGCTATTTTCGCCTTCTCCACTCCATCGCCCACAGACATCGTGCTCAATGTTGCATCACCTACCAACATTGAACCAATAACCGCCACCGGATTCACCTCCGACGCAAACTTAGTTGCCCCGCTCGTTGCACTTCTCATCAGCATCCACACATCATCCAGTTCCTCGTGTTCCTTCTGCAAGTCATACAGACGCTGCAAAATCGGGAACAGTTTCTTTTTCTGTTCCAGCACATCAGGTGCCACGCGGCTAAAATCCTGTTTCGCCACATATTCCAGATACGAAAGGAAATCTTCAGACTGACATTGAGCCATTTCCAGCGCGTTCATCGCTCTTACGGTCTCTTCAATGTCATAATCAGGTTCATCTACTTGCATTGCCTCATACGCTGGCATAAACTCTTCAGAGGGAACATATTCCTCCAAATTAAGCGCTTCCTGAGGCCAGAAATGCCATATTACCACAGCAGCAATGCCCAGCACCGCTGCAACAACTAACGTCCCGACAATAGCTCTTTTCATATTCCGCCTTTCATTCTTAAAACTTTCCTTTTTATCTTCCATATACAGACAAAGAAAACCTATTGAATTCTCTCAAAATCTCAGTGGGGGACACTGCCCTACCAATGTATTCCACAACAATTCACAGGTCTGCCCCACATCGTTTTCGAGGCAAATATAGCAATAAAAAGTCATATAGCCAAAAGTACCCACAAAAAGCCACTTGGCAGACCGACGCAGATATAAAAAACCGCCTCGAACTTCACAGTCCAAGGCGGGGGAACAAATTATAATTAACTATTTACTTAATACCTATGATGAAGATTCTGTCTTCTTCAAAATAAATATTACAGAAAGAGGTTAAGCGCTCTTAATCTCGTTCTTTACTTAATGATAGAACCACTTGTTGAATACTTTTGGCCATTCTTGATGATGACAATCTTGCCATTCTCAAGGAACTTGCCGTTCTTCTGAGCAGCTGGAGCCGCAGTCTCTGGAGTCTCGATGCCTACAGGAACAATCTCAATGATTTCAACCTTGGCAATTTCAACCTTACCAACGTACT
>CAJGCU010000132.1 GCA_904501945.1 uncultured Bacteroidaceae bacterium | reverse complement strand
CCATTCCTTATCAAAGAAGGCTTCATCAAACGCACGCCTCGAGGACGCGAAGTGACAGAACTGGCTTATCGTCATCTGGGTCGCAGTCCATGGGTCAACCCCAATGACAAGAGTGGAATGGGGAACTTGTTCGATATGTAATAAATGGATAAAAACAAAATAATCATATCAATTTTTACTAACCTATGAAAAAATACATTATTTTAGCATTTTTGCTGATTGTAGCAATTATCCCATCAGGAGCTCAGCAACCGAAGTACGTCTTTTACTTTATAGGCGACGGAATGGGAGTTAATCAAGTGAATGGAACAGAAGCTTATCGTGCCGAGCTGGAAGGTCGTATAGGCATCAAGCCCTTGTTGTTTACAGAATTTCCCTATGCAACAATGGCTACAACCTATTCTGCTACAAATGGGGTGACAGACTCTGCAGCTTCGGGCACGGCGTTAGCGACAGGAAACAAGACTAAAAACGGCACATTGGGCATGCTGGCAGACCTGCAGACTTCCGTAAGCAGCATTGCGACAATGGCCAAAGCAGCAGGTGCACGGGTTGGCATCGCAACGAGCGTAAGCATAGACCATGCCACTCCAGCCGCATTCTACTCCCATGTGCCCGATCGCAACAGTTCTTATGCCATTGGCAAAGACCTCATCCGTGCCGATTTTGATTTTTATGCTGGTTCAGACTTCGTGAGCCCAGTAAACCGCAGGGCACCCGAAGAGGGAACGCTCTACGAGCAGTGTGAAAAGGCTGGATACACGATTGCTCGCGGATACAAAGATTTCCGCAAGAAAGCCAGTCAGGCAGACAAGATGATTCTCTTCCAGACAGAAGAAGCCAGCCGCCGCGACCGCGCTTCAATCCCTTATGCCATCGACCGTACGGACAAAGACCTGACTTTGACAGACATCACCCGTGCAGGCATCAATTTTTTGAGCAAGGAAGACAAAGGTTTCTTCCTCATGGTCGAGGGAGGAAAAATCGACTGGGCTTGCCATGCCAACGATGCTGCTACAGTGTTTGAAGAAGTTATTGATTTCGACAATGCCATTCGCGTCGCTTACGAGTTCTATGAACAGCATCCCGATGAAACACTGATTGTCATTACTGCTGACCACGAAACAGGCGGAATTGTGCTTGGAAGAGGAGAATATGCATTGAATCTTCAGGCATTGAAAAATCAGCGCATGAGTGTAAACAAACTGAGCGCTCAGCTGAACGAGCTTCGCAGAAAGACCAACAATAAGGTGACTTGGGAAATGGCACAGAACGCTCTGAAAAAGCACTTCGGACTGTTTGGGGCTGTGAAGCTGAACGAGCGACAGGAAGCACATCTTCGCCGCACCTTTGACTCCACATTCCTGAATCAGGAACCAGCAGAAGACGTCAGCGAATACCAGAAAGACGAACGCCTAGCCAGTGTAGCCAAAGAAATCCTCAATGAGATAGCCATGGTAGGATGGGTCAGTGGCGGTCACTCCAACGGCTATGTACCCGTCTTCTCAGTAGGCGTAGGCGCAGAACGTTTTTGCAAGCGCACAGACAATGCCGAAATTCCTATGAACATAGCCGAGGTGGCAGGCTGGAAGTAATCTCTTTATAAAAGCATTTAATAATGAGGAAATTGATGATGAATATAGCAGCATTTGTGTTCATGCTTGTGAGCACAAATGCTGTTGCACAAGTGCAGGTGACCGCTCCCCCTCCCACGCTGACACAGTGGCTGGCTGGACGCGAATCTCCATTAGATGAATGGTATCAGAAGTATGTCAGCGCCGACGGCCTTCCCATCGTGGCGTCTGCTGCCGTTTCCGATACAGCCCTGCTGCAGGCTCGCTACATTGCCAACCACATGCTGCAGCGCATCCCTGAGGCTCGTCAGGAGATGATTCGATGCCATTTCCGCATCGGGGTGGTAGGCTACAAGGAAAATATAACAGACCTTCCCGAATGCCGCATGATGAAAGTATGGTGGCCTGAAACCGACTGGGACAAACGCGGCCGAGGCTATGGAGCCACGCTCCAGTTGCCAGTCATGACGATAGGCGAAGAGAATCTGGTGCGCATCCCCAACTTTCAGGAGCGCTATGCTCACGAAAGCATCATGGTGCATGAGTTTGCCCACAACATAGACTTTGCCATGAGCCGCATCAGCCGAGCATTCCGCGACAGCCTGCGTTCAGCCTTCCAGCAGGCAAAAGAAGAAGGACTATGGGCTGACACCTATTCTATGTCGAACACAGCAGAATACTTTGCAGAAGGAGCGCAGGCATGGTTCAACACCTGCCGGATGCATGTGCCCGCCAAGAACGGCAAAGGCAGATTCACGCTCCGCACCCGCGAACAGCTGCGCGACTACGACCCCCGTCTTTACATGTTTCTCGCATCCCTGTTCCCCGAGCAGCATCTGCAAGGCTATCACTTCGACACCACCCCCGCCCCTGTTCATGAATAAGAAAATGTTCACCATCTCCACCGCAGAGTCATGCACAGGCGGCAGGATAGCAGCAGCCATCACCGCCCGCAGCGGAGCCAGCCGCTACTTTCAGGGTAGCCTGGTAGCCTATCAGAACACGCTGAAAGAGCAAATGCTTGGGGTGTCCCGCAACATGATAGAAACCCATGGCGTCGTGTCGTCCCAGGTGGCAGAACAGATGGTCAAGGGAGCCTGCCGCCTCTTCCGTTCCGACTATGCCCTTGCTTCCACCGGATATGCTGAGGCATGGGAGGGGCACGAAGTGGAAATCTGGATAGCGTGGGGCAGCGAGAACGACGTCCACTCCCTGTGCCTGCGCCACGACTCAGGACGAGTTGCCAATGTGGAAGAAGCCACACGCCGAGTGCTGAGCGAGTTTGACAGTTATTTGAGAAATCTTGCAGAAAAACCTATAAACAACGTGAGTTCGATATAACAAAAACATATCTTGTTATATCGAACTACGTTATAAATAATAAAGATGAGGGATGTGTCTGACTGGCACATCCCTCATCTTGTTTTCTTTCTGTCAACTTTCAGTTCCTTTATTTCGCCTGTATCTCAAACTGAGGAGCTGGCACCCCTTCGGAGTTGAAAAGCGAAGGTTCAGGGTAGTCGTCCCAACAATAGCGGATGGTGGTAGCCTTCACACCGCGAGGCAGCGCCACCTCTACAATGTCTTCGTCCACAATGCGTGCTTCAGCCCATTGGTATTTGCCATCCACCAGAATGGCAAAATCCTTTAATTTCTCGCCCTTCACTTTCAGACCGTCAGATTCTCCGTTGAATGTGAGAATAGCCTTTCCGTTCTTCATGCGGGCTGTTATAGGCATAGGCACATCGTTAGCGTCGCTGTCGTCATCGTATGCCAGCTTGCTCATTTGCTGCGCTGCACGCTTGCCAGCCGTCAGTTTGTCCTGCGGATGAATGTCATTGTATTCGCCTGTGTCGATGGTTGGAGCTAATGCGGCATTCTTGATGTTCTGTGCTGCCAGATACTGCTGGTGGCGTATGCGTGTCCATCCGGTTTCTACAGGTTCTTCATGCTTAGACATATAGCCTGGCAACTGCATGATGACCACAGGGAACTTGCTCTTGAACTGCTGTCGCCATGAGTTAACCATTGCTTCAAGCATATCGGCATACGTTGAGGGTTGTCCCTGATTGGATTCACCTTGATACCACAGCATGCCCTTCACAGGGAAGTCCTGTAATGGAGCAATCATGGCATTGTAGAGCCCTGTTGGCGTATCTACAAAGTAAGTGCTTGCAGGCTTGCGTGGCATCGTGCTGCCCACAGCCATCTGTAGCTCGGTCGCGATGGGGAAAACCTGTTCGCCCACTTCCAGCTGATATAGCTTACCGCGTGTAAAGTTCGCCATTCCGCTTTGAGACATCAGATGCACCACGATCTCATTTTCGCCTTCATGCAATATTCCTTCTTTCACTTCATATACACGAGGAGGATACTCATAGGTGGTGTTGCCCACATATTGACTGTTCACGTAAATCGTATCAGCATCTTTCATCGCTCCGAAACGCAGCACACCGCGTTTCCCTGCTAGTTCTTTCGGGAGAGTCACCGTTGTTCTGAACCAGTAAGAGCCGTTCTTGAATCCGCTCCAGTTTGAGAACATATCCACCGTTTTCCATCCAGAAAAATCATATCCTTCAGTTTTCCATCGGTTTACCACCGTATCGGTCTCCATCATTTTGTGTTCCCATTCCATTCCTGCCATATTCTCCGCATGGCGAACAGAATCCACCCAGTCCACTTGATGGTATTTCTGTTTAGCCAGTTCTTCCTCATATCCATCAAAAGAGGACAGCACTTCACGTGGCATCCATGCTTGTACCTGTGTTCCGCCCACGGCCGAGTTGATGATGCCGATAGGCACACCATGCTTCGCTTGCAGTTCCTTTGCCATGAAGTAACAGATACCGCTTACTTCTGCACAATTCTGTGGCGTGATGTTCTGCCATGGAAGGCAGCGTACGTCATCGTTAGGAGAAACGTAATTGAACTGATG
>CAJGCU010000131.1 GCA_904501945.1 uncultured Bacteroidaceae bacterium | reverse complement strand
TTATTCATAGGCAATGTATGGTCTCAACCTTTCCAGTTCCTCTTTTGTGAAGATACCTATGGATAGCAGCGTGGCTTCGTCCTTCACCTCTCCATAGAGGCGGATGTACTGAAGCAACGATTTAGTTTGTTCGTAGGAAATATAGGGGTGGTTGTTCAAGGCTTGGAAAGAAGCCTGGTTGAGGTTCATCTTCTGAACAGCAGAAGGAGAGGATACGGTGAACCACTCCAAGAGTTCGGGCGACACAATGGAGATTTCCCTCAGTTGCTCCACCGAATGAAAACCGCCTAACTGCTGCCGATAGCGCACAATCGCTTCGCTTATCTTCTCGCCCACTCCAGGAATGCGCCGCAGCAAGGTCGTATCTGCTTCGTTCACATCCACCAAGGTCAAAGTCTGAAACTTTTTTGTTTGACTAAGAGACTTTGAATTTCTCGTTTCCTTTTTCTCATAACGAGGCATCTCCTTTCTCTGCTGATAAGCTTCACCCACCTGCACGTAGGGAGCCAGCAAATGAACATCCTCTTCCGTCCACCCATAGGTGTCGCCCAAATCCTTTGCCGAACGAAACACCTTCCCTGCAGCACGATAATGGAGAAAGTTCTTTACCTTCCATGCTTTGATGCCAAAACCAACCAGCGTAAGAGAATCCACGGTATTGGGGTCAAAAACATGGAAAGCAACAGATAACTGGGATTTCTCCACAGAAGAACCAAGCAATTCCCGATCCTCTAAAACCGCCTGAGTTTCTACAGTTCCTTTTGTCTTTAGCGCATCTACAACCAACTGTACCCCTATCGCGAAGACAGCGATGCTCCCTATAGCTACGATAGCACGGCGATCGCTCTTCTGAAAATAGAAATATTCTCTAAAGGGATTCTTTTTCATTGGAAATCCTCCATCATTCGCTGACAAGCGCCCTTGATATTCTCCATCGCCACATCCGATTGCATCAGTTCGTCAAGCGGACGTCCATCATCCTTGTTCACACACACCAAACAATCAAAGCCAGCCGCAGCCAGAGCTTCTCTATCCTTGATTTGCCCCGACATCAGCACGGTCTTAACTCCCCATTTCCTCGCTCTTCTCAACACACCAGCCGCCACCTTGCCGTGCAACGTCTGTCCATCCGAGCATCCTTCGCCTGTCAACACGACATCTGCCCCACGCAACACATCATCAAACCCACATTCATCCAACACAATCTCAACGCCTGAACGCAACTCCGCATTCAGATATGCCTGCAATGCATAGCCCAAGCCGCCAGCAGCACCTGCGCCTGCAGAAAAAGCATCCCCCCTCTCTGCCAATCCCAACTCTTCTGTTGCTAAGGCAAACGCTCTCAAACGCCGATCGAGCAACTCTACCTGTTCAGGCGTTGCCCCCTTCTGTGGAGCAAAAACGTATGCAGCACCATCATTGCCATACAACGGATTGTCAACATCGCAGGCAACTGTCAGGCGCAGACTCTTTCCAGCCTCTTGCCATCCTCCCTTCGCCTCTTGCCAAGAAGCCAGCGCTTTCAGCATCCCCATTCCACCATCACACGTGGCCGACCCTCCTATTCCCAACACGACATGACAGACCCCACGTTCTATTACATCAACCAGCATTTCTCCCAAACCGTACGTTGTCGTCTCCATTGGATTACGCTGTTCAACAGGCACCAGCATCAGCCCACATGCACTTGCCATCTCCATATAAGCAGTTTTTCCATCCTCGCTAACAGCATACGTCACATCCACTTCTTCCATCAGCGGACCATGCACTTTTACACATACAGGATGCGCTTTCCCTGTTCGAAGAAAGCAATCTACCAACCCCTCGCCCCCATCACTCAATGGCACACACACCACTTCGCCTTCAAATCCTGCTTCATACACCCCTTGTTGGGCGGCAAGGCAAACTTCCTCTGCAGTGAGGCATCCCTTAAACGAATCAAAAGCAATCAAAATCTTCATAGAGACATATCAAACTTATAACCTAATTCCTAAAAACATCCGAACACGCCACTTGTTCTGACGAGTATAATGACCTGAATAACCTAACCGAGAACTACTGAAAATAGAAGTGAAGCCCATAAAGTATTTAGAATTCACATTATAGACAGCGGCGACACGGCCATTGACAATCATTTCTGGGAAATGAGTGTTTTCATCTTCACGCTCACCATTCACGGTTACATTATTGTTATTGAGCACAATAACAGCTGGAAGAAGCGAGGCATGCAAGAGCCATTTCTTCACAATAAAATTATGCCCATATCCACCACCGATAGCAAAATTCCCCATATAAATACGTTCAGCAGGCATCTCAGCAGACACGTCGCCTACAGGCCTCATGCTGCCACCCTGATAAGAAAATCCTGCCATCCATGAACCAGCAGAACGTTTCTGAATATAAGACTGAGTAAAAGCTGCAGGATAGGAAAAACGTCGATGATTGAATGTATAGTAACCTGACACATTAAGAACTTTCATATGCATACTCCCCTGATCAAGGAGATATTTTTCGTCATCATGAAAGATGGTGCCCGAAAGTGTTTTTGAAAACTGATAATAAACATCGATGTTATAACGGTTGCTATAAGCATTTAGATTTATTTCAAAATCTTTGCTCTTACCACTAAAGAAAGACGGATTGAGAGCAAATCCAGCTGACAGACCGATATAGTTCACACTAAAACTGAATGTGGTTTTACGCGCAGTGGAAAGATTGGCACGGACTTGTTTTCCTGCCACCTTATTTTTCATACGAATGTTATTTCCAGAAATATTTGCCCGTACTTTTAGCATCAGTTTACTCGACGGACGAACAATGTAAGCGGTATCGTATGAAATTTTCTCGTATCTTTTTAATAAAACGCTATCTATTTTCTCGTACTTCCCATGCAGCAAACTATCCATTTTCTCTCGCATAACCTCACGACGAGTTTGAGCAAGCGTCAACATGCCCATCAATAACATTGAGAGAAAAAAGCATATTCTTCTCATACAGAAGAATCTGATATATTAAAATCCAAATGGACTCCCTGAAACCTTCTTCATCCTATCATGCATTTCAGCTGTTACCGTAAAAAGCACATCCCCGCTAGAATTAAGAGCGGTCTCGACAGAATCCTGCACAACACCAATAATGAAGCCAATAGCTACGGCCTGCATGGCAACATCGTTGGTTATGCCAAAGAAGGAACATGCCATCGGTATGAGAAGCAAAGAACCTCCAGCTACGCCAGACGTTCCGCATGCACCCAATGCAGCAATGACACACAAGAACAAGGCAGACATAAAACTAACCTCAATACCCATAGTATGGGCTACAGCAAGAGACATGACAGTAATGGTGACAGCTGCACCATCCATATTGATTGTAGCCCCTAACGGAATGCTGACGGAATAGAAATCTTTGTCAAGCCCTAACTTGTTGCATAAAGCCATATTAACTGGAATATTAGCAGCAGAAGAGCGAGTGAAAAGGGCACTCAAACCACTTTCCTTGAGACAGCGAAAAACCAATGGGTAGGGATTACAACGAAGATAGAGTGCTACAATAATGGGATTTAACACCAAAGAGACAAAGAACATACATCCCAGTAGAAGCAACAACAACCTTCCATAATCTGTAAATATATCTAAGCCACTTTGAGAAACAGAATTAAAAACAAGCCCCATAATACCAAATGGAGCAAACTGTATAATCCAGCCTACAACCTTTGACACTACTTCTGAAAAATCGTTGACCACATCAATCGTCTTCTCGTTGGCTTTCAATTTCAGCCCCAATCCAATAATGACTGACCAAAAAAGAATGCCCAAATAATTAGCAGATGCTACAGCGTGGAAAGGATTGGTCACCATATTTGTTAACAAATTGGAAAACACATCGGAAAGTTCGACAGGTTCTGCATCTATCTGCACTTCTTTCAAATCAATCGTGACTGGAAAAATAAAACTGCCGACAACCGCTACAACTGCCGCTAATAAAGTTGTTAGCACATACAATGTAATAACCGTTTTAAAACGCTTTCCCAGACCACCTTTCGCCTTAGCTATAGATGCTGCAACAAGAACAGCCACAAGGACTGGGGCTATCGCTTTCAAAGCTCCAACAAACATTTCGCCAAACATGCCTACAGAAACAAACTGTGGACAAAACAATCCTAGACAAGCACCAATAATCAGTCCAAAGAAAATCCTCAACATAAGACTAATGCTTGACCAAGCTTTCAGATAAGATAAGAATCCTTTCATTGTTTCATAAATATCAGAAAGATAACAAAATACATCAACCTCAAATACGCATTTCTCCTCATCATACATAATTCACATCGCAAAGGTAAAAAAACATATCGAATTTACAATGATTAAACAAAACAATTTATTAACTTTGTATGCTCGAAGTTACGAAAAAGGTCTAAATTATTGAGAATGAATAACGACCTTTTGGTTGAATATGTATTGGGTTACGAATTAGCAATATACAGAGTGTTTTGGTCTTCTGCGTTTTGCATAAC
>CAJGCU010000130.1 GCA_904501945.1 uncultured Bacteroidaceae bacterium | reverse complement strand
TAGCGCACAGGCTCGATGCGGCGGTCCCACCTCACAGTGTTCACCCCGAACAAGGGCTGGCTCAGGGTCAGGGCAATGGGCATGCTCATGAACTGATTGCGTTCTCCACTTGTACGGCCGCTCATCTGCCGCAGCCAGTTCAATGACGACTCTACTGATAAGGTTCCGCCTGTAGGCCAAATCTTCTGACTAACAAACAGGGAACCATTCAGCTCCATGTAGTCATTGCGTACATAAGAATGGGTGCCATCTTCACGCTGATATGTGCTATACCTTTTATTATAGGTAGGCACAACTGCCGATAGCGAGACTTCGGGCAACAAGTTTGCCTTGTAGCTTCTCCATTCCCAATAGGCTGCCTTCAATTCGCCCAACGCTACCGCAGCATCCACACTCTGCTTGCGTGCCATCGCAATACAGTCGTCAAGACCCAATCGAAGCGTATCTCCTTCGGCATGACCCACGAGTGGCAAAAGACACATCAGCATACAAACTAATTTTGCTTTCTTCATTTTTTCTTGTTTATGATACAATGGAAATTTTGACTTTTTAATACTACAAAAGACATACCAAATATATAACATACTGAAAATCAGAAAAGGAAATGTGTTCAAGTGTCCATTATCGGACACTCACTGTCCAGAAATGGACACTTGAAATTGAGGGAAGCGAATAATGTCTTGTTTTGTTAAATAATATTAAATAAAAGTATCTTGTATTGCAAGGTATTTATATTTAACCTATCTTTGCATCGAAAAACAATAAAAAGAGAATAAAAGAAACTGAAAAACATTAAGAATTATGAATGTTGACAATGCAAAATCACAGATGAGGAAGGGCATGCTGGAGTACTGCATCATGCTGTTGCTCAGCGAGAAGGCATACTACACTTCTGACATCATCAACCGATTGAAGGAAGCTAACCTTCTGGTGGTGGAAGGGACATTGTACCCATTGCTGACAAGACTGAAGAATGATGGCTTACTGGCGTATGAATGGCAGGAGAGCACACAGGGACCTCCACGAAAATATTATGTGCTGACAGAAAAGGGCACTGAAATACTGAAGCAGCTGGACACAGCATGGAGCGAACTGGAAAGCACGGTTCATCAGCTGAAGAACAGAAGACTGCTGATTGAGAATTAAAAAAACTAACCTTTATTATAAAATGTACATCAAAGAAAAATTATGAAAAAGAATATAACCATTAACCTTTGCGGAAGACTCTACCAGATTGACGAGGATGCTTACGAACTGTTGAGCCAATATACTGAAACACTACGCAACTACTTCCTGAAGCAGGAGGATGGCAAGGAGATTGCCGACGACATAGAGGAACGTATCGCTGAACTGCTGGACGACCTGAAGGCACAGGGCTTTGAGGCTATCACCATTGAACAGGTACAGGAAATCATCATGCAGATTGGCCGTGTGGAGGAAATCACCTCTGAAGAGAAAGAACAAGCCGACAAGGAGAATGCTGAGGGTTCTGAAAATCAAGAGAAAGCAGACAATATAAAAAAGCCTATTGAGAAAAAGAAGTTTTACTGCGACTCGCAAAACAAGATGCTGGCTGGTGTGCTGGCTGGATGTGCCCAGTACTTTGGCGGCAATGTGAATCTTTGGCGATGGGGCTATGTGATTCTGAGTTTCTTGTGGTGGTTCTTCAATGGTGGCGGCGGGCTGTTTGCGCTTCCTTTTGCTGCTCCTATTGGTAATTTGTTTGAGATAATATTAATTCCATTTATGCTTCTTTGTATACCTCTTTTCTTGCTGCCTGTCCTGCCATACGTGCTGGTGGCAATCATTGCTCCTTCAACCAAGACGGCTGAAGATGTGCTGAGAATGAAGGGCAAGGAGGTGAATCCGCAGAACCTGGCAGAGGAAGTGACTGAACACACGCTGAATAAGGACAAAAACAGCAAAACATTCTGGGATATCATGGTGGGAATTATCACACTGGGACTCAGTTTCTTGCTTTCTATCATTTTCATCATTATCCTTTGTGTATTTGTTGCATTTTTAGTGGCATCGGACATTGTAGCTGACGAGTTTATGAATATAGATTACATAGAACTCGTACCTTTCATTAAAGAAGGCATCATCATGTGCGGCATTCTGCTGATAGCCAATGTGGGCATTCTGCTCTACTGCTGTCTGCACGCAACAATAAGTTCGCTGGGCAAGAATACACCTTCGATGAGCAACAAGCAGCGTCTCATCTGGTTCTTGCTATGGGTGGCATCGATAGTAGGTTTTGTAGGATGTACTGTCTATACAAGCAGCAAATATGCAAAACGTTATGAAATCTATCGTGCTGAAAAAAGAATAGAAACAGATGCATATACCAAGGCACACACGCACAATGGATTCTTCTTCAGCGACAAAGACTGGGAGTTTTTCCAAAAGGAAGGATGGATGATGGAAACTGCCAAAAACTGCGATCGTTACACTTACAGCGGAGAGTACATGACTGGCGAAGATTCTGTGCGCTATCTTGACGAGCATGACGAATACAATCCTGTCATTTACACAGCGAATAAGAAAGTTTTGGCAAAACCTGGACTTTATCGACTCTCGGCTGCTGTACGTGCCAGCAACACAGGAAAATTCATCTACATCATGACCTCAGACAGCATCATAGACAATGATGGAAATGTGGAGCAACAGGAGGACGAAATCATGATTCGCGAAATACCTGTAAATTATAATGTAGGAGGAAACATCTGGGAAGAAGTGAAAGAGGGTACAGGAGACCCTGTCGTGAAGGAACTTGTAAATAGGCTACCGACTAGAACACGCAACAAGATTCGCGCTGCCAACAATGGCCAGGGCTTCGGCTGGAGCTATATCTACATTAACAATTTCAGGGTGAACACAACCACTTGGATTACTTATGGCGTGACCACTGATGAGGCCATTACTGGTGATCCTGCCTCCACTGGATGGTTTTCTGCCACAGATTTTGTGCTGGAAAAAATCGGCAATTGAAAAGCGTGTAAAACCTTTTTGTTCAACATAAAAATAGAATAGAATTCATTGTCATTAAAGATTATATTTGTTGGCAGAATAAATATGAATTAGGACTGCTTATCACCTCAAATAAATGATACAAAAAAGGATGTCCGTCTTTTGCCCACAAAGACAATTATCCTTTACCGTGCAGGGCAATTACCTTTCCCCGTGAAGGATAATAATCCTTTAGGGCAAAAGGAAAAAGAGTGAATTGGCTTCTTAAATAGGAGTATGCCCACAGCATTTTTTTAGATGATACGGCATTTGTTCTGTCTGTTAGTATAAGTTAGGTATAGAAATAGTAATTAAAGATTAGTTCATGGTAAACCGGTTGAAACCATGCAGGATTGTGAAATTCTACATGGTTTTTTTATATATTTTTTTCTATAACTGAAATATATGTTTCACTCATGAAAGTTTTTTCCATTTAATTTTTGTACTTTTGCACTCTGATGTATAGGGAACAAACAAAACTAAACCTAAATAAACGATGAAACTTAAGTCTATTCTTTTGGTCATGGCTGCCTATTTGGCTTCGATGACAGTAAATGCACAAGTGGTGGCATACGGAAAACTGCAGCCGCTGCATGTAGATGGTAACTTTCTGAAAGACCCGTATGGAAACAAGGTAGTGCTGCATGGTGTGATGGACACGCCTAACACGTACTTCAACGGTAACAGATGGCAAGGCTCAAAAGCTCAAGGCTGGTGGGACGACTACAATGCCACTGGTGCAAGAAACTGCGTGAACTATTTTGAAAAATTGTTTACAGCTATCACAGACTCAACTCAAGGCGCTTACTGTAACTTGTTCCGTCTGCACCTTGACCCAGCATGGACAAACGGAAATGCTAATTCTTGGCCTGTGGATAGCCGTGAGACAGGAGAAGGAGAAGGTGACATCAGCAAGTATGACGGAAAAAGGTTGAACACATATTTGAAATCTGTTTATTGGAAAATAGCAGAACGCGCTATGAAGCACGGATTGTATGTCATCATGCGCCCACCTGGCGTATGTCCTCACAACATCTATGTGGGTGGCAGCTACCAGAAGTTCTTGCTCGACGTATGGGACCGTGTTTCAAAGAACGACTCTATCCAGAAGTATTATGGACAGATTGGCATTGAGTTGGCAAACGAGCCTATCAACGTATATATGGCTGATGGCAGCAGTTCTGACCGAGCACTGCACGACTTTTTCCAGCCTATCGTTGACAAAATCAGAGAGAATGGCTTCAAAGGTGTAATCTGGGTGCCAGGAACAGGTTATCAGTCTAATTACCGTAGCTATGCCAAGTATCCTATCACAGGCGATCAGATTGGCTATGCTGTACACAATTATGCAGGATGGTATGGCAACAGTGATGAAAGCTGCGACCCAACTAAAGCTATTGCTGAGTTTGGAAATTCTGTGCCCATTATCCGAACTAATCCAATCACTATTACAGAGGTGGATTGGAGTCCTCAGAACACTAATGAAATAAAGAATTACAATGAGTTTGGACAGCCTGTTTATGGAAATTACGGCACTTGGGCTACAGCCTCTACTTCTAAGTGGGGAAAGGCTTATAAGGCCATCCTTGACCACTTTGTAAATGTTTCTATGACACTCACAGGAACAGGCGACTACATCGACATTGACGAC
>CAJGCU010000129.1 GCA_904501945.1 uncultured Bacteroidaceae bacterium | reverse complement strand
CCATAGAATCCGTGATTGACTTGAGTCAGCCAGAAGGGCATCGCAACAAGGCTATTATCGAAACACTCTTCAGCTGCGGCTTACGAGTCAGCGAACTGGTCAATCTGAAAATCAGCAACCTATATTTCGAGGAGGGATTCATCAAGGTTGAAGGAAAAGGGTCGAAGCAACGACTTGTGCCTATCTCCGAGAAAGCCATCCATGAAATAGAACTATACAACCAAGAACGCAACAGACTGACCATCCCTGCTGAATATCAAGACTTTCTGTTCATCAGCCATCGACGCAAAAAGCCACTGACACGTGTCATGGTTTTCCTGATGATCAAGGAACTCGTGGCAAAAGCTGGCATTCAGAAAACCGTATCACCTCATACGCTTCGCCACTCGTTTGCTACCTCGCTGCTCGAAGGAGGGGCAAACCTGCGGGCCATTCAGGCCATGCTGGGTCATGAATCCATTGCCACCACACAGATTTACACGCACATCGACACTACACATCTTCGTCAGGAGATTCTGGAACACCATCCGCGAAATATGAAAAAGTGATGCAGAGATTAATGCTGCATCACTTTCTTTTCTATTCCTTTTGCCACAGCGTAGGCCGTTGTCCATGCTGCCTGAAAGTTGAAGCCGCCTGTCACCCCGTCTATGTCGAGCACTTCGCCAGCATAAAAGAGATTCGGGATAGACTTCGATTCCAAAGTGAGTTTGTCAACACAATCAAGCGAAATGCCTCCGCAAGTGACAAACTCATCCTTATACTGACCACGACCTGTTATACGATAGGTATCGTTAGTGAGCAGTTCCACAAGACGATTCAAATTCTTCTTGCCCAATTCGCCGCACCTTCTGCCCTGCATCCCCACCTTGCCAAGCAGATAGAGCCACAGACGCGCTTGAAGATGATAGGGACGAACATTATCGACAAACTTCTGTGCATTCTGCCTGATCAAATCCTCCATATAAGCATGCACTGTCTCGGCATTGCTCTCGCCTGCCCAATTGACCAGCAGAGGCGACTGATAATGACACTCGGCCAAATGTCGCGCAGCATGACTGGACAGTTTCAGGATAGCAGGGCCGCTCATTCCCCAATGAGTAACAAGGAGAGGACCTCGTGTGCGGAATTTAGTCCCTGGAATACTGACCATAGCATCTTCCACAACAGTTCCCATGAGAGAAGTCAACGACGGGTCGTCAATGCTGAAAGTAAACAAGCTGGGCACACAGCCTTCGCCCTTCGGCGTTCCGCCTATTGTCACTGCCACAAAATCATATTCAGGAAAGAGCGATTCGGGGTTGCCTACCTTCGTGCCCAAACGCAACTGTACACCATACCGCTCCGCCTCGCGAAGGAAGCAGGAGATGACAGCCTGACTGTCTTGCGCGGCAGGAAATACACACTGATCTTCTTGCACCACCAATGGCACGCCATGACTCTCAAACCACCGATAGGCATCTTGGGGTCCGAACTGCTTGAAAAGCCGCTTCAGCAAGTTCGCACCTCGAGGATAGACTTGCTTAAGGTCAGTCACATCGGCAAAAGTATTGGTGCAATTACATCGTCCGCCACCAGAAATCTTCACCTTCGACAACACTTTATGCTGCTGTTCAAAGATGACCACTTCCAAATCAGGCATCAGGTCTTTTGCGTGGATTGCCAGAAAGAAACCCGCTGCACCACCTCCTATGACCGCAAGTTTCATTGAATGCTCTTTGCTCTTTCTAATGCTTCATTGATATGAGGGCAAACATTCTCCTCGCCAATAAGTTCGAAGAAACCATTTTTTGCAAGAAGTCCACGCACATAGTCGTTGACTCCAGAGAGAATAATCTTGATGTTTTCCTTTTTCGACATTTCAATGAGATTGGTCAAGTTATGCATACCCGTTGAGTCAATAAAAGGAACTTTTCGCATACGAATGATACGCACCTTAGGACGCTCCTTCATTCGTGCCATCACTTCCTCAAACTTATTAGCGATGCCGAAGAAGTAAGGTCCATTGATTTCATACACCTCTACATTCTCAGGAATGGTCAAGTGCTCAATGCCCACATTGTCAGACAAGTCCGTCTCTGCAGCAGGGTCTATCTCGTCATCATCGGTAAGCACGCTGACCTGTGTTGTCTCAGCCATGCGGCGCATGCAGAGCAGACAGGCAATGACCAGACCCACTTCTATAGCAATAGTCAGGTCGAAAATGACCGTGAGGATGAAAGTAGTCCACAACACAAATGTATCACTCTTAGGGTTGTGAATCATCTCTCGTATGGTTCGCCATCCGCTCATATTATAGCTAACCACCACCAGCACACCTGCCAAGCAGGCCATAGGGATATACTTGGCATAAGGCATCAGGAAAAAGTAGATGAGCAACAGCACAACAGCGTGAACAATACCCGCCACTGGAGTCTTGCCCCCGTTATTGATGTTGGTCATAGTTCGTGCTATAGCGCCGGTAGCTGGAATACCGCCAAACATCGGGCACAGCACATTGGCAATTCCCTGTCCTATCAATTCCTGGTTAGAATTATGCTTATGACCAATGATACCATCTGCTACCGTGGCAGAAAGGAGGCTCTCGATGGCACCTAGCACCGCAATGGTGATGGCTGGCGAAATAAGTTCCTTCACGCTTTCCCAGCTCAACGCAGGTATTTCTGCATCAGGCATGGATGGATTAATGCTGAAACGGTCACCAATGGTGTCCACGTGAATGCCCAGATAATCGTTCATGACAATGCCCACAAGCGTCATGACAACAATGGCCACCAGCGAACCTGGCACTTTCCGGCTCACCAACGGCATAGCAGCAATGATGGCGATAGACAGCAATCCCACGACTGCCGTAGCCCAGTCTATCGTGCCAAAATTCTGGAAGTAGCAAATCCACTTCTCGACAAAGTCAGCAGGAACTTCCCCCTCGATATGAAGTCCCAGCAAGTCCTTAATCTGAGTAGAGAAAATGGTCAAGGCTATACCGCTCGTAAAGCCCACAATGATGGGATAAGGAATGTAGCGTATAATCGCACCCAGCCTAAGCACACCCAGCAGAATCAGGAAGATACCAGCCAGTACCGTGGCAATGGCAAGTCCTGTAAATCCATACTGCTGAATAATGCCGTAGATGATGATGATGAAAGCCCCCGTAGGGCCACCAATCTGCACACGGCTACCACCAAAGGCACTAATGGCAAAACCTGCGATGATAGCAGTAAGGATACCCTTCTCGGGCGAAACGCCTGAGGCGATGCCAAAGGCAATGGCAAGAGGCAATGCCACAATGCCCACAATAATACCTGCCATCAAGTCAGCCATGAACTTTTGCTTGCTGTAATTTCTAAGCGTATAGTACAGCTCTGGCTTGGAAAAATGAATCTTCGTCATAATGAATACCTAAAACTTTTTTTACTTTTTACCTATTGCTCTGAAAACAAACCCTATATGACAAGCTATCGTCATCAAGAGTCCATAATGTTTCGCCATAATACAGAACCGCTCCATGAGCGAAGCCCGATGATTGGCTGTCGTCATGCCCTCGCTCAGATAGTCCGTCAGCGTTTCTCTCACATACAGATTTCTTTTCCCTTCCCTTTCGCCCTCTTTCATGCACCGAACACACCAGTCAAAATCTGCCGAGAACCTGTATCTCAAATCATACTGCTGCGCCATCTCCCTGCGTATATAGAAAGACTGGTGACACACCAGCATGCCCGAACGGAAAGAACGCCACGTCAGCACCTCCGGAGGAGTCAGACGGCGCACACGGAGAAACCGTCCCCCATCATCCACAATATCCGTATCGCCATACACAATACCCACCTCATCAGCCGCTCCCGTCCTCTCAATAGCCTCAACAAGACGGGCTATCGTATCCTTGCCGTGCAACTTGTCTCCAGCATTCAGAAAACACAAGAAATCACCCGTCGCACAACGCACGCCCTTGTTCATTGCATCATAAAGTCCCTTGTCTTGCTCGCTCACCACAATGGCTGGCGCATACCTCCTCACCATCTCCATCGTACGGTCTTTCGATGCACCGTCAATCACAATATGCTCAATGTCGGCATAGCTCTGCTGCGCCACACTCTCCATCGTGCGCTCCACAGTTGCCTCCGCATTGTAAGTAACCGTGATGATGCTAATTTTCATACACTTCCATATATTTACGAGCCACAGCCTCCTCGCTGTACGTGTCCAGCACCTTCTTCCGCGCACATTGGCTCAGCTTGTCATAGTCAGCATTCAGCGCCCACATGATGCCGTCAGCAAAATCGCCTGCATCCTTGTAGTCAGCCACATAGCCATTCTCCCGATGGTCAATCATTTCAGGGATTCCGCCCACATTGAAACCGATGCAAGGCGTGCCGCACGCCATCGACTCCATAATCGTATTGGGCAGATTGTCCTGCAACGATGGAGTCACATACAAATCCACCGCATTATACAGCTGTACCATCCTCTTCGGGTCACTCACATAGTTTACCGAGAACATGCGGAACGGAACTAGGCTGCGCACACGGTCAGCATCACCACCTACAACGACCAGCGCTATTTTCTTCGCCAGTTGCTCATCATGCTGCTTCATCAGCCGTAACGCTTCTGCCAGCAAGCCAAAGCCCTTCCGTTCATCCGTAATACGCTGACAGCCAAACAGCAGCAAATACATATCCTTCGGCAAACAAAGTTCACTCCTCGACTGCATCTTG
>CAJGCU010000128.1 GCA_904501945.1 uncultured Bacteroidaceae bacterium | reverse complement strand
GCGGTGCTGCGGCTCATGACGGTATCAACTTGATTCCCGCGGTGGTAATCAAGATTCTCGTGTGCCATTGGCATATATAATCCGATGGCGATGTGGTTGTCGATGTTATTCTGGCTGTTACCAAAGTTAAAGGTGTAGTTAATGCGTGGGGTGTGCGTATATGTTGTGTTTTTTGAGTCAGAACTGTTGTTGGCGTCGAGCGTAAGCAGCATTTCTTCCATGGACGGCAAAGTGCCCAGTGGATGAATATTGCCGTTATTTCCCTCGTTTCCCCATTCTTCCAGCTTGTTCAGCAGGTATAGCGGTTGGTTCGTGTCTTTGTAGTTGTAGTTAAAACTGTAGGATGCGCTGATTCTGTGCTTGTGATTCTTGTCCATCGACAATGAAACTTGTGGCGTGATTCCCAGATAGTTCGTTTGGTTTCTAGTGGGAGCGTATTGGTTACGGAAATCGGATGCAAGCGTTTCGGATGCGGGATGGTCGAGCTGGTAGTGTGTGAAACTGTTGTTTTCACGCTTGTTGTATTCGTGGTGGATATCAATGTTGAAATCGACGAAATCGTTATAGGCAGGCGTGAACATGAAGTAGCCCAAAGTTCTTATTGTCATCTCGTCTCCCTTTCCTTTGCTGTTAGAAATGGTTCGGTTAATGGCGTGATGTTTCAGCACGTCTCCTGCTTGAGGCGCAGTGATGCTGTCCATCCAGTCTTTGCCCCATAGGGATGCCATGTCTTCTGATAGGGTGACGTTTGCGGATGCGGAATGATTGTTCCATTTCTTGTAATTGATGGAGGGTGATAAGAAGGCATAAAGATTCTTGATGACATCAGCGATGTTCTCTCTGTGCATAAAAGTCAGCTGATGTCGCGATTCTAAATCCCAATTGTATTCCTTTTGGGTGTGGAAAAAGCGGGTGAAAATGTTTCCGCTTTCCAAAAATTCAACGCCGCTGCTGTTGGAAGCGTGTTCGGTGTCTGTGTATGTGCCTTCTATGCCTCCCTGATAGCGGTATTTGTCCTCTTTGTCTGTCAGATAATTGCCTCCAAACTTGTAAGTAGTCATGAGGCCCTCTGATTGCGTCAGCGCAGCTTCTCCGTATTCATCAGGCGTGTCGTTGTTGTTCAGGTTGTTGGCATTGGCAAAAAGTGTCAGCCGTGAGTTGTCGGTGAATTGCAGACCAAACAATCGTCCCAGAAATTTGGTGTTGTAATCTCCTAGGTTGTTTTTAAATAAAGTGCTGCCGCCTCCCAGTTCTGCATTGGCAATCCAGCCTTTGGCGTATTCCTTCTTCAGTTTCACGTTCATGACCAGCTCTTTCCTTGCCGTGTTTTCTCGTGCTGTACCCTTTAGTGCTTCAGGCACACGTTCGTAGGACTGTATGTGCTTGACCATGTAAGAAGGCATATTCTCCAGCAGCAGCTCGCGGTCTTCATCGAAGAAGTCTTTCCCGTTCAGCAGCAGGGCGTCGATTCTTCTTCCGTTTACTTTAATGATACCGTTCGATTCAAGTGTTACTCCGGGCAGTTTCTTGATGAGTTCGTTCAGCATCGATCCTTCTGCCATGCTGAAAGCATCGGCGTCATACACCAGCGTGTCGCCGTCCATATAGAATTTAAGTTTGGTGGCTGTTACTACCACCTCGTTCAGGTCTATTGCCTGTTGCTTTTTCTCTTTTCTTAGATAAATGGTATTCAGTTCTCTGTATTGTTCACGTTTATGCAATTTCTTGATTTCCAGAGATTCGTATCTGGTCTGATAACCTTCGGAACATATCTTGATGAGGTATTTCCCCGCTTTTGTCACAGAGATGCGCAATCGGGAATAACTCAAGTCGTAAGACGTGTCATAAATGGCCTGTATACTGTCGGCGAAAGTGCTGTCAGCAGCCCATAGCAGTTCTGCCTTTTTCACTTTGACTGGGTCGTGTGTCAGATGGTCCCTGATTTCAGCATAGATATTTAGCATCTTTTCGCCTTTAGCCAATGCTTTCTTGCTGCTTGGTGTCGGGGCCGCCGCAGTGATAGTGAATTCGGTCTGCGCCCTTGTGGCTACAGATGCAATGCACCAAGTCAATAATATTGTCAGCAAGATTTTCTTCATGGCTACTGAATAATGGTGGCAAAGTTAGCGTTTTTTTATGAACGAATGGGACAAAAGAGGAAAAATCTGCTCTTGCTTCAAAATCGCACCCCTCGGGTGCGACAAGGCGGACCCGAGGGGTACGGCACATCGTACCCGACGGGTCCGATTTCTGTGGCCATGCTGGTAATTTCTTTTATCTGCTTGAACCTGTGAGAATTTCCCTTGTTTTTGACAAAAAAGTCCTCGCGCCAGCATCACTGACAGCGCGAGGACTTGTGTACACTTTTGTTTTTAACTAATCTTTAATTACAAACCGGTTTTGGGATATTACTGGAGACGGAAAGTGAGAGGTACAGCGAATTGTACTCTTACAGCCATCCCTCTTTGTTTTCCGGGGGTGAATTTCATGAGCTTGCACACTCTGATGGCTTCTTCTTCAAGTGCTTTCTTTGCCTTTTGAATATTGGCGGCATTAGCGACAATTGAATCAGGTCGTGCGTAGGCATTAACTGTTGCTCCTTCTGTTTTCTCTGCTGCTGAATTTCTCTTGATTTCAAAGTTGCTGCAGCTGCCATCTTTCTCGACAATGAAGCCAACGATAATTTGACCCTGTACGCCATGCTCTTGCGCAATTGCAGGATATTTCATGTTTTTCATGAGCATTTCCATCATTTTGGCAGAACCTCCTACATATTCGGGCATCTCTTCGCAAATGATGAAAACTTTGTCATCTTCCTCTTCTCCTGCATATACAGATTTTTCTGCCAAAGCTTTTGTGCTTCCAGAATTTTC
Organism: uncultured Bacteroidaceae bacterium; assembly: GCA_904501945.1. Lineage (GTDB taxonomy): Bacteria > Bacteroidota > Bacteroidia > Bacteroidales > Bacteroidaceae > Minthosoma. The sequence goes on along the minus strand of CAJGCU010000128.1, from coordinate 1,852 downwards.
TGTAACTTTGCCGCTGTTAATGACTTCGATGCCTGCATTGGCATGGTTGTTGAACTCTGGAGTGGCGAATGCGCTGAGCGCGATGACTGCCACTGGGAGGATGTACAGCGCCTTGCTGCGCATCCATGGATTGGATTTTTTGTTTAACATCATAGTAAAACGTTTTTTAAGTAAACTGTGATTGAAGCTGTTGGCAAAGGCGTAGGAACTGGAGCCAACGGCTTTCTTTATAAGTAGATTTTGATATTGCTGAATACTGATGCCGCTGCGTAGCACGGTGTCGTCAGCCTCATATTCATGCACGTCTCGCAGAGAATTCGCCATAATCCATGCCAACGGATTGATCCATTGGATGATTTGGCAGAGATTGAGCAGCAGGATGTCAAGCGAGTGCAGATTCTTGATGTGCCCCATCTCGTGGCGAAGAATGGTGTTGGCATTCATCATGTAGTCTTCTTCGCTGATGACGATGGAACGCATCCAGCTGAAAGGTGCGATGGCGTGCAGGTGGCAGTAGATGGTAATGCCGTTCTGTGTGTCTGACCAAAGCACGCCATGGTGTATCTTTTTGTGGAGTGTGATGAATTGTGCTATTTTGATAATCGTCGTGATAAGCATTCCAGAGAGGTAAAGGATGACTGCAATGTTCCACCAGTTGACGGCGGCTGTCTTGGCTGTCAAAACCTTGTCTGCCGATTCCTGAATATAACTGGCACTAGGAGCCCCTACTTCTATGATTCCCTGTAAATGACTGTTCATAGGGTTACTCTCCCACGAGAGTGCATGGATGTCGAAAAAGGGCAGCACTAAGGATAATGCCATGATGCACAGCAGAATCATGCGGTTGAACCGAAAGAAGGACTCGTTGCGGAGCATCAGCATGTAGGGCAAATACATGGCAGATAGAAAGATGATGGATTTAAAGATGTAAAGTAGCATGGATGTGCACGTTAATGATTTGTTCGTGTCATGGCAAGGAGTTCTCTCAGTTCGTCTTCTGACAGTTTCTCTTCTTGAACGAAGAAACTGACTATTGATTTGACTGAACCGTCGAAGAAACTGTTTTTCACGTCGCTCATCACCTGTCGACGATAATCGTCGCGGCTGATGAGTGGACGGAAAAAGAAGGTTTTTCCTTCTCCGTCTCGTTTCTCTGCTGCAACAAATCCCTTCTGGGTCAGAATCTTCAGAAACGTTGCGGTGGTGGTGTAGGCAGGGTGGGGCTCGGAGTAGCATTCAAGCACATCTCGTACAGTGCCCCCTCCCTCTTCCATGTTCCAAAGATAGTTCATGATTTCCATCTCCGCCTTGGTTAAAGTCTTGTTGTCGCTGTTCCTTTTCATAATCATTAAACTACTAATTTTTTCGTTTTCCGACGCAAAACTACTACTAAACTTTTAATTAACGAAACTTTTAGTAGTTAAAAATACATTCAAAACCAGACTTTTAACTTTTATTATTAGTAATAATAGCTCTATTTTTAGTAATTAACATTTGCGAAAATGAATAAGACTTTAAACTCGTGTTCCTATCCATCCTGCTTGTTTTTTTGCCTTCAAGTTTCCGAGAGTATAAGAGAATAAAAAGGAAAGGCATATGGAAAAGCCGCTTGCGTTTGACCCCCGAGGGCGAGTTGCGCTGACCCCCGAAAACGTTTTTGTTTTGACCCCATAAGAGCCCTGGCCGGTGGGGTCATTTTTATTTCGTCTTACTTGCCTGCCTTTATCTTGCGCACGCTCTCATCAATGAGCTCTATCTGATGTGCAGTATGAACGATGCGGTCAAGTACAGCGTCTGCCACAGTCGGGGCGCGATCGCATCATACCAGCTGGACACAGGCAACTGGGATGAG
>CAJGCU010000127.1 GCA_904501945.1 uncultured Bacteroidaceae bacterium | reverse complement strand
CATACGTTTTTTAATCACGATGCAAAGGTATATAAATTCCCGTAAATGTTCCCATATATCCCGAAAAAACTTAAAACAAATTGAAAGAAATTTTATAGTGGGAATTTGTGATACCATTGTAAAACAGTGGTTTAGTTTAGTTTATTCTATAGAAATTGGACTGGACTAAACCACTTGTTTTTAGGTATTGCGGTTCCACGCTTTTTTCAGATATTCGGCAAATTCGCGATTGCATTGTTCGCGATAGCGATTGAATTCTGTCTGACGATTCGTCCTATATTGAACAAATTTCTGCCTTTGCTGCTTGGCATAAGCATCGAACTCTTCACGGCTTTGTGCTCGAACATCTTGAACGACAAAGCCTGTAAAAAGCAATGCGGCAAACATCATTTTTTTATGACTAGATTTCATACCTTTTTTATTATTATATTATATAATAAGGTATAGGAGCATTTTTACTCAAAAATTATAACTAAGCGTCACTCCGTTAAAGTCTTTAGAAGCCATTGGAGTTACTTTGAAATTACGAGGTTTTACTACAACTCGCCTTGCTCCAGGTGCAACGATTGCATCAATTAAATTATAGACCCAAATAGCCGCAGCTGCACCTATACAACAGTTACGGGCTGTTTCATAGTTGTCCATCTTTGTCTTATATTGCTTGGCAAAGTTGGGCTGACTACGCATCTTTGATTCATAACTTGCACGCTCATTCTCAGTAAAGACAATACCGCCAATAGCAGCCACTTCGGCGGCAAGGATAGCAATTCCCTTAGCTGTGCTTCCTTTATACATTTGCGCCCAACCAGGAACTAAAGCACGAGCTGAGAAGCCATACTTGGTGGTCAGATTAAATTCATCAAAAACGGCACGTTTTCCCACATTTGACACAGCATAGAGTGTGTAGAGTTTAAACACACGTATTCCACCCTCTTCGTATATTTCATAATATTCATCTACCCGTTCACCATAAACAGAAACAGGTTTTTCTTCCGACTTTGCATGGAACACATAGGTTTCTTTATCTGTATATCCATATTGATTCCCGTTTTGTGTTGTAGTGGATGTTTCTGTCACTTCTTCGGAAATTTCAATATTGAATTCTTTTGCTATATAACGTGATAATTCCGCACGAGCCAACATACGTGATGAAGCCAATTCTTGCCCATTATCTACCATTATCACTTTGAATGAATAGGTATTATTCAATGGTTGCGGAGTGCTTCTTAACCAAGTGGGCTTTATTTTGTCCGATTGGGTCTTTGCACGTACAGCATTAGGTGCTGCCACTATTACTAATAGCAGCAGCACACATAATTTGCATAAAAATCTTTGCATAAGCAATTCATTTATTGTTCAGTAACGCCCTTATAATCTCCCATCGCTTCTTGCATTTCTTGTTTGAACTTCTGTTCATTGAAGTCAATGCGTGCTTTTTGCTCTTGGGTAAGTTTTTCATTGAATACTTTCGTGATTTTAGCAGCCATCTCTGCTACGCTTTCTTGATATTCAACACAAACATAAATTCGCCATTGATTATCAGGTGTCTTATACTTTCTCTTCATAACAACGGGAGCACCCTTAATCAATTCTTTAGCCCAACCGGCTTCACGATCAGCAACACCGGCACTTTGGTCTGTTACATAAGAGCTTGATTCTCCATCGGCAGCAAAAAGTTCTTTGCCATCTGCATAGTTCTTTGTTGCCGCTTGTACACATTGCTGTAAAGCTTTTGCCAAATTAGTACGCGCGTTTAATTGTGCAAGATTTTCTGCTGTTGTTTCTTTAAAATGCACACCTGTGCCAGCCGCTCTTTGCGAAGGAGCCTTAAATGCATACTCTTCACATGGATTTAATGCAACTTCAATGTCTTGTTGAACTTGATTCTGTGAAACATTAATAGGTGCTGTCGCTACTTGCTTTGAGCTACCGCATGATTGCAGGAACATGACCAGTGCAACCGATGCCAGAATTGTAAACTTCTTCATATCGATTTACGTTTTATACCGGCGACTGCCCAGACCGATGTTATTAATGCTTTTTGATTGTTTTTCTTAGTACACAGATACAAAAAAGGCGGGGAGCCTGTGCTTGTCACTCGTCCCACCACTGAGGCTCTAGCATTGCCCTCCCGTCGAAACGAGCAACGCCTGAACCCCACGCCGATATGTCACAAATCACCAAAGTACCTATACATTTATATATACAGGCACAAGGGAGAATGTACAAGTATGACATACCCCATGGGCATTCACCGTTGCTTTGTTTTTTGACGGGATAGAAACTGCTAGATTTCAGTGGTCAAAGACAAAGCGTCCAAGTAAACGCCTTTCCAATATTTATGTCACCCCCACCCAAACCACCTTGTCAGACAAGGTTTATCGGCGAAGGATAGGGCAAAGGTAGCGTAATTAAACGAAAAAACAAAACTTAAGCACAAAAAAATCACATACCATGTTAAAAAATACAAATTCAAGCTAAGAGATTAAATAAAGTCCATAGGGCTGAACCATTGAACGCAAGTAGCAAGAATAAAGTTCTAAAAAAAAACAAAATTCAAAAGCCTATTCTTCTGTATTTCAGCAACAAGAACACGCTCCGACAAGCAATGTCAACAGGCTCAATGGCCCGAAGCGATTAAGGACATCTGTCCTTTGCCCACAAGGACAAGTGTCCTTTGCTATGCAGGACGATTATCCTTGGCGGTGAAGAACGACCGTCCTTTCGGACATGAGGACAAAATCTTTATTAGCGTCAGGAGATGGAGTCGGTTGGCATTATAAGAAAAAGTGTCACCTTGTAATAAAACAAAGTGACACGGGAATGGGAAACGGAGATGGTTGAAGCTTGAAATGTGAGGATGACTCAGTCGTTCCAGTCAATGCGTTCTTCTGTCTCGTCAAAAGGATTGTCGATTGAGAAACCTATGTCGTTGAGCATACGGCGAATGAGGGATTGCTCATGAGGAGAGAGGGCAATCTTGCCGTTGCGACGCTCATAGAAGGGATTCCTGCCAAAAGATGCCAAGAACATGGCGCGATACCTGCGATATTGGACAACGGTCATCTTGTCTTCCATATTCTCAAACCCTCGTGCATAAGTGACGGTACGGTTCTCACGATAGTAGGGACAGGCGGAAGCTCCATGCGCATCGGCTTGCGGATGAGCCGTGAGATTGGGGTTGATGATGTTGGCATGGATTTCGCTGTCGGGCAGCAAGCGCATGGCAATTTGTCGCAAACAGGTGTCGTGCCAAGGGCAGTTTGCATTCACACAAAGATGATAATTTTTAGGAACGTCTGTAAAACTGTTGATTGTCATAGCATTAATTTTTATAAGAATAATTATTGAATGATTGCAGGGTAAAGTTACGAAAAAACTTTGACATCTCAATGTTTTCATGTAATTTTGCAACAGAAAAAGCACCTGCGCCAAACGTGCGCTTGAACGTAATACAAAACACCTATGATAAAAAAGATTTTACAATGTGCCGCTGTCCTGTCGCTGTTCCATTTGTCAGCATCTGCACAGAACACGACGATTGACATCAGCGGAAATAACTCTTCCAAGAACTACAAGTCCTACAGCACTTCCATTCAGCTGCGTTCAGACAAGTCGGTTGACGTGAAAATGGCTCGTTACTGCTATTTCAGTTCTTCAATATCAGGAAGCGGCACGCTGAACCTCTATGCAGGCGGCGACCGTTGCTATCTGGGCACAGAGAAAGGTGCCAGTTGGCCTAACTGGACGAATTTCAGGGGCGATGTTCACATCTACCCTTTCAGAGAGAATTCTCCTGAAGCAGGCTTTTACGGGGTGGTCATGGCACATGGCGGAAAGTCGTTCTCTCCTGAGAATGTGGAAGATGCTATCAAGTCGGGCAAGGTGAACAACTCGATGGAGAAATCTCATGTCACGCTGCACGAAGGAGCAACGCTCTGCTGCGAAGCCAACAGCAACGGGGCAGGATTCCGCATCGGTGAACTGAATACGGAGAAAGGCTCAACCATTCAGGGATACATGAAAAAGAACACGCGTGCAGCCTATTTCCTTGTCGGGAACTTGGGAACTGATGCCACTATGGCAGGCACAATTGCTCCACCCAGCTACAGCGACACGCATCCTGTGGGCATCATCAAGGAAGGAAAAGGCACCTATCGAATCACCGGCAACGACAACTACCTGACAGGCACCTTGCGTGTCATGGCCGGACGTGTGCTGGCCATGAATGACCGCGAAGAGGCTGAAAAGAAGAAACTCAGAGGCGCATTGGGCGCAAAGACAAGCAGCAATGATGCCATTGCATACGTGTTTGAAGACGGTGTGCTGGGAGGTACAGGCAGCATCGGCGGCTCTGTGGACAACTACGGAACCATTGAGCCAGGTGACAGCACTACTGGTACGCTGACCTTGAAAAACTTTGCGACAGCGAAGACTACGCATCTCTTTGTACGTCCTGCATCGGTGCTGCGTTTCAAGATTGTTTCTGCGTCAGAGCATGACCAGCTGAACGTGAATGGTAGCGTGAAGTATTTCAATATGACACAAGACTTCTCCATCAGCGAGGAGATGCCACGCATTCAGATTGTGCTTGAGAAGGATGCCAGCGTAAAGGTTGGCGACGAGTTCCGGCTGCTCACAGCCAAAAGCAAAACATCAGAAGTTGAGAACTGGAAATTCGAACTGGTACAGCCCGAACGTTACACTTGGGAGATTGAGGAAAAAGAAACTGACGGAGAATATGCCATAGTGCTACGCCTCATTTCTTTCAACGATCCTGAAAATCAGGAAGGAGAAGGAGAACAGGAAAAGCCTGATGAGGGCGAACAAAT
>CAJGCU010000126.1 GCA_904501945.1 uncultured Bacteroidaceae bacterium | reverse complement strand
TGCGCCTGGCTTCCTTTGGAATGCCTATTTCTATGACAACGGATGGAACCAGTTCCTGCAGGTTCTGAAGTGTGACCTCCGTCCGGGCGACTACGAGGCGTTCTATACCAACAAGGACCTCCTATTCAAGGAGGGCGAGGAGCGCATCACCGAGGACAAGCCTGTCGTTGAACTTGGCAACCAGGGCGCCATCATCGTGGAAGGTGCTAACCAGGAGTTCACAACAGTGGATATGGAGCGCAATGAAACAAGTTCATCACTCATCGGCGACAATAACATACCGATGGAAGAGCTCCGCGTGAAGATTGCCGTAAGCAAGCAGCGCTGGTACTTCCTCTGCTTCCCTTACGACGTGGTGATAGGCTCTTGCACATATCCAGGCAAGTACGCATGGAGAGAGTATGACGGTGCGGCACGTGCTAACGGCGGAACCGGATGGAAGAATGTGGAGGGAGACAGACTCTCAGCCAACAAGGGATACATCTTCCAGTCTGACACTGATGGCACGCTGTGGGTAAGATTCGCAGAGCCAACATTCGGCGGCGACCGTCCGAAAGCTCTTGTGGTTCACTCAAGCGACGACGCCAAGGACGCAAGCTGGAACTTCGTGGGTAACCCATACACAAGCTACTACAACATGCAGAGCGAAGACTTTGCAGCACCTATCACGATTTGGAACGGAACAAGCTATGTGGCTTACCGTCCGGGCGACGACGACTACCACCTGCAGCCATTCGAGGCATTCTTTGTGCAGAAGCCTGAGAGCGCAAGCGAAATCAGCTTCGATGCTGACCGACGCGAGACTTACCGCCAGAGCGTTGCAGTGACATCTGCACAGGCAAAGGCGCGCATGACGAAGGGCATCAACCCTGAGCGCAGAATCATCAACATCTGCATCAGCGACAACGACACTGCCATGACAGACCGCACGCGTCTTGTGCTCAATCAGAAGGCAAGCCGCACATACGAAATGGAATGTGACGCGGCGAAGTTCTTGAGCGATGATGCTTCTGTGCAAATCTACATGGTGGAGGGTACAACCCAGCTGTCCATCAACGAGCGTCCAGAGGAAGGCGACATGCGTCTGGGCTATGTGGCTCAGCAGGAAGGCACATTCCGACTGGAGGCACAGAGAATGGACGTGCCAATGGCAATACATGATGCTGAGACAGGCACTACGTTCGACCTCTCTGAGGGTGCTTATACATTCAGTACGAAGAAGGGAACGTTCAACAAGCGCTTCACGCTTCGCCCTGCAACAGAGGCTACAGCAATCCTTGACATAACCAAGGAGACAGGCGTTGCTATCGGCATGCAGGATGGCGGACTCAGCATCGGCGGCGCTGAAGGCAAGAACGTGAGCATCTACACAATTGGCGGCGTCCTAGTGGCAGAGCAGTCTGGCAACGGATTCGTGAGCCTTGCAAGCGGCACATACGTAGTCAGTGTGGATGGCAAGAGCGCAAAAGTTAATGTGAAGTAATCATCAACCAAGACTTATGACGAAGAAATTCATATCTATCACCTGTGGTCTGCTGCTGCTCCTTGCGAGCAGCATGCAGGCGCAGAGTGACTACAATCCGAACCTGCCGCCAGACCCAACGCCGCCTGTGGTGAAGCATGCGCTGACGGTTGTGTGTGAGCCTGCCGCTGCGGGTACAGCCAGCGGAAAGGGCACGTATGAGGCAGGAACTTCGGTGACGGTTGCCACATCGCCTTACGCTGAATATACCTTCAGCCACTGGATGCTCAACGGTGAGCGTTATGAGGCAGCTACCAGCAAGAGCTTCAGCTACACGACGGTAGCGGGAGAGATGAACTTCGTGGCGGTGTATGACTACACGCCAACGCCGTTCGAACCGTCAAATCCGTCTGACCCGTTTGCTGATGTGAAGAGCCGCCTGTATCTGACATCTGAACCGGCTGGTGTATGCAGCTTTGGCCAGACAAGCGGAGAAGGATGGGTTGTGGACAGCTATGTGCCGGTGTCTGTCACCAATGTTGACCAGCAGTATGAGTTTGAAGGATGGTATCTGGATGGCGTGCGCTTGACTGACGTGAAGTCGTTCAGCCACCAGAAGGCTTACGAGGACGAGACGCTGGTGGCTCGATTTAACAGGCTGCCTGACCCTGAGCCTGAGCCGGAAGTGCCATTTAACCCGGAGAATCCTGGCGATCCGAATATGTCGGACAAGCAGGAGAATGTGCAGACGCACGCTGCTGGCGATGTGAACAAGGACGGCGAGATAAATGTGGCTGACTTGACGGCTATCATCAAATGCTGCCTGGAAGTTGACTCCGAAGGCATCAGCAAAAAACTTGCAGACTTAAACGCTGACGGAGAAGTCAATGTGAGCGACATCACTTTGCTGATCAGAATCATCTTGCAGGCTAAGGAGTGATGAGAGAAAAAAGAAGTATAATTTAATCATTATAAGAAGTGTACATGAAAAAGAATTATCAGTCTCCTCAAATGGAGTGCCTTGATGTTGAGCCAGAGCAGATGCTTGCTGCTTCGGGTCCAAATGTATATCGTTCTGACAATGCTGTGGATCTGGATTTAGAAGCACTTGGCAACTCAAGGAATTCGATGGATCTTGGCAATGGGAGCTTGTGGGATTAAGGAATAGGCTTCAGCATTCCTGACAGTACTCCATACTCAAGGAGGGTGTGTTAAAAATGTATTTCATCTGCTCAAAGACAGCAGAGTTCTAAAATACATATATTATTATAACTGTATATAAAGGCACAGGGCAGAAATGCACTGTGCCTTTTTTTCTGTTTCGTGCCGTTTCCCATATAGATGCTTACTGTGTTCATGGCATTTAAAAAACCGTGTCTGCAAGTTTTCGCACACGGTGTCTTAAATGTTATGAACAACGTGAGTCCGATAGATGAAGTTGCGTAATCTTTAATGTCTGTCTAAAGGCTGAAGAAACCCATCATCAAAACAATCCCTGTCTCTTTCGGATACCCTCAAAATTCATCCCATTTTCAGCTCCGCTTACAACCTCAAAAGGGGTGAGAGTCTTACCTATGCCATAGGTGAGACTCTCACGTGTACCATAGGTGAGAGTCTCACCCCTTTTGAGGTACAACATGAGGCATTGAACAGGTGTCTGTCCCAAGGTGGAAAAAGACACGAGTTCAATAACTTTCCGATAACTTCGAAGAAAAACAAAGTATTCTTGCATCGACTCACGTTATGAACATGGCATGTATGTCGGGATGGCGACAGAGAATGAATTTAGTTCATTCTTTTTTGTGAGTCTGGATGCCGAAACAGAGTGCATTTCTGTGATGTGCTTATGGAAATTTCATAAACGAATGATTTCTAATGCTTTTTCTTTTGTTGGGCATAAAAATATTGAATTGTTGGTAAGAGCTGTGAAAATATTTTGTCGGGTGCGATTTTTTTTATACTTTTGCAAGTAATATTCGTTTTTGTAATCGTAAGGGAGTGAATCTAATAGATGAAAAAGACATTGAATTTTCTTTTTTTCTTGGGATTGCTGACATTGATGTCATGCTCTACAAGCTATAACATCAGGGGTACTTCGTTGCAGTCTATCTATGACGGGGACATGGTGTATCTGTATCCGATTGGTTCTGATGACGAGATGCCTGTGGACTCATGCAGAATTGTGCATGGCATGTTTAGCATGAGTGGACCAGTGGATTCGGTGATGTGTGTGCGTATGTATTTTGGGAACAGCGGGGACAATATCCCGATTGTTCTGGAAGAGGGTGTGATAAAAGTGAGTGACCGGACGAACATGATGAAGGTGGGTGGCACTCCTCTGAATGATAAGTTTTATGCGTTTATGACGGAGCGAGACTCCTTGTTGACACTTTTGCAGGATTTGCCTCGTAAGGAGAGTAAAATGATTCTTGATGGGTATGATCATGACGAGATTTTGCGTCAGCTGGGCGAAGAGGAGGCTTTGCTGCGGATGGCAATAGACAAGCTTGAGACGAATTTTGTGACGGAAAATTATGATAATGTGCTGGGGTTGACTTATTTCTTAGTGCTTTGTGACAATGCACATAATCAGTTCGGATTCCCGACTACGACGCCTCAGATTGACGAAATTTATAGTCGCGCACCTGAGGATTTTAAGCAGAATAAGGATGTGGTAGAATATATGCGTTTGTGCGAGGAAGAAGATTGAGAAGTTTTATAAAAAACGAAAAAGGAAGGACTTGTGATTGTCCTTCCTTTTTTGATGTATATTCAAAACTTCCGTACATTTTCGTTTAGGAGCATTGGAACTGGCTTTCCGAATGTTTATCCATTCATGCTGATGAGGAATTCCTCGTTGTTCTTTGTACGTTCTATCTGCTTCATGACAAAGTCCATAGCTTCCATCGAATTCATGTCGGCGAGGTGGTTGCGCAGCACCCACATGCGGTTGAGCGTGGTCTGATCTTGCAGCAAATCGTCGCGGCGAGTAGAAGAAGCTGTGAGGTTGACTGCTGGGAACACACGCTTGTTGGCGAGGCTGCGGTCGAGCTGAAGTTCCATGTTTCCTGTACCTTTGAATTCTTCAAAGATAACTTCGTCCATCTTGGAGCCTGTGTCGATGAGGGCTGTTGCGATGATGGTCAGCGAACCGCCGTTCTCGATGTTTCGTGCTGCTCCGAAGAATCGCTTGGGCTTGTGCAGGGCGTTTGCGTCAACACCTCCTGAAAGCACTTTGCCTGATGCTGGCGAAACGGTGTTGTAAGCACGTGCCAGGCGGGTGATGGAGTCGAGGAAGATGACTACGTCGTGTCCGCATTCTACCATTCTTTTAGCCTTTTCCAGTACGATACCTGCAATCTTCACGTGGTTTTCGGCTGGAGCGTCGAATGTGCTGGCAATGACTTCGGCATTGACGGTGCGTGCCATATCTGTCACTTCTTCTGGACGTTCGTCGATGAGCAGCATCATCAGATATGCCTCTGGATGATTGGCTGCGATGG
>CAJGCU010000125.1 GCA_904501945.1 uncultured Bacteroidaceae bacterium | reverse complement strand
GCCATTGATGTGCTCCCGTCTTCTCGCAGAGCAGAAGGCATCGGCTATTATGGTTTGTCCAACAATTTGGCCACCAGCATGGCACCCACTGTTGGGCTGCTGATATACGATAAAATAGGTAATTACGATATCATTTTCCTGATAGCCCTGTGTGCAGCCGTTATTGGTTTTGTTATCAATGCCACCGTACATTTCCCTGTTAAAGAGATTGTGCCCAACAAGAATCCAATTTCCTTCGACCGCTTTTTTCTTGTGAAAGGGTGGAGCGAGGGTGTCGTCATCATGAGCGTCGGACTTTCCTATGGCGTTCTGGTTACCTACCTTGCCATCTATGGCAAAGAAGAACTGGGCATGACAGCGGGTACAGGCGCATGGTTTGCCGTGCTGTGTACTGGGTTGATTCTTTCGCGTCTCATTGGCGCTCGTTCCTTACGCAAGGGGAGGGTAGTGCAGAATGTCAATAGAGGCATCCTCATCAGCGTGTTCGGCTATCTGCTTTTTGCCCTCATGAAGAACCCTGTAGGCTTTTATGGTGCCGCCATCATTATTGGCTTGGGTAACGGACACATCTTCCCTGGCATGCAGACCATGTTTGTCAATTTGGCTCCCAACAATCAGCGAGGAACAGCTAATTCCACCCTGCTCACTTGTTGGGACATCGGCATGGGTATCGGTGTCGTTTTTGGCGGTATAGCCATTCATTACTCTGGTTATTCGGCAGCATTTTGGTTTGCCTTCATTGTCAATCTCCTTGGTGTCATCTTCTATTTCCTCTATGTGAAGAACCATTTCATCAGGCATCGGCTTCGATGAGACGAAATAAACCAAGTATTGGTTCCTGGAAACGGAGTGCCCCACATCGGTTAGTCGGTGTGGGGCACATCAATAAGAAAGGCTGAGCAAGTCTTTCCGACTTCTCAGCCTTGTGTGATTTAATATATTAAAATCAATAGTTCTCCTTCTTGATTTCAAAGTAGGCCTGTGGGTGGGCACAAACAGGACAGATTTCAGGAGCATCCTTGCCGATGTACACGTGTCCACAGTTGCGGCACTGCCAGATGCAGTCGCCATCGCGGCTGAACACAATCTTTTCCTGAATGTTTTCAAACAGTTTCTTGTATTTCTCTTCATGCACCTTTTCGATGGCAGCAACACCCTCAAAGAGGTCTGCGATGTAGTCAAATCCCTCCTCGCGAGCTTCCTTAGCCATGCGTGGGTACATATCTGTCCACTCTTCATTTTCGCCTTTTGCTGCATCAGCCAAGTTGCTCAGCGTGTCATCGATGCCATGAATAAGCTTGAACCACAGCTTTGCGTGCTCCTTTTCCTGATTTGCAGTTTCCAAAAACAGTTCAGCCATTTGTTCAAAGCCTTCTTTCTTCGCCTTTGAAGCGTAGTATGTGTACTTGTTGCGAGCCATAGATTCGCCAGCGAACGCAGCCATCAGGTTCGCCTCTGTCTTAGTGCCTTTCAATTCTTTTGCCATAATGTTTTTCAATAATAAAGTGAATAATCAATTTTCTAAAATCTTGTTGCAAAGATAGAAAAAAATGATAATATAAAAGAATTTTTGTAAAAATAATTGTCAATTCTCAAAAACCAGTTTCATTCGGCACAGCTCCGTTCCATCAGCCCCTGCCCTGCACACGCGTACACAGAACTCCATTTCTCCCGTCTGCTCTCTGTACAGCTCCAGTCTGTCGCTCTTGTGACCTTCTGCCACATATGCCACATCCACTCTTTTCAGCCGATGTTCGCAGTACCAATCTGTTTCCCACAGGTCCATCACGTGCTCGATAAATTTCACGCTGTTGATGTGCCCGTTGATGTCAACGTCATTATATCCGGTTTCGATGGACTTCACCAGTTCGGCCTCATGTGACATCATCACGCGTGTCATCTTGCCCATCGGGTTCGGTTCGTCCTTCAGTTCCCATTGCAGGAGTTCCCCGTCCTTGATATCCAGCAGGTTGCAAGGCTGTCGTGTTTCCGTGTCAATCATCGCCCAGATGCTCTTTCCGTGTCCATACACTTTGCCATCTGTGTTTACTACACGGAAACAGCGGTTTGTAAAAAACTTCATCGAGCTTTCTATCCATGATTCCACATAGAAGCGTTCATAAATCTGAGGCATTTCCTCCATCTCGATAGCCAGCCTTGACAACACCCATGCCTTGTTAATTGTTTGCAGGTACTTGATGCCAAAGTCTCGGTCATTCGCATGGAAGTCAGCAGCATTCAGCATGTGGTTGCCCAAATGCCCCATAAACAGGTGTCCTGTGCAGTCGCAGTGAAACGGGTTAGCCCTAAATTCATATCTTCCTATCTTTTCCATTGGGGTGAGTTCTTAAGTTTTTAAGTTCTTGAGTTAAGGTAATCGTTTGCTTTTTTTGAGGGGAGCCTTTTCGATTTTCACTTTTCAAAAAGTGTTAAGTCAATAGATTCTCCCATCTCCTGGTAGCCCTTGGCATTGGGGTGCAGCCAGTCGTTCTCAAACAAGAATTCAGGGTTCAGACGGTCTGGTTGCTCGGGGTCTCTCATCACAGCGTCAAAGTCAATCACACCGTCAAACTCGCCCGATGTGCGAATCCATTCATTCACCATCTGGCGACCCTTTTCGCGCGATTCATTATAATAGCCATTTCCCTTAAACGGCATGATTGTACCGCCATAAATCTTGATGCCCTTCTCGTGCGCCTTCTTAATCATGGCCTTGTATGACTCAATCAGCCCGTTAGCCGTAGCCACACCATCCCTCGAACCGCCAAGGTCGTTCACGCCCTCAAAGACAATTGCGTATTTCACACCCTCCTGATTCAGCACGTCACGGTCATATCGGCTGTTAGCCGTAGGGCCCAGTCCTCCTCTCATCACGCAGTTGCCTCCTAATCCGAGGTTCAGCACGCTCAGGTATTTCGTGCCCTTGTTTGCCAGCAGACGAGCCGACAAGATATCCGTCCACCTATTCTGCTTATTCGTCGTCGTGCCGCGTCCGTCTGTGATAGAGTTGCCGATAGCAGCCACAGCTCCATACTTCTTGCCAGCCTTCACCAGCAGACTGTTGATATAGTACCAGTGAGCCGTTTCCACTGCTCCCGAAAAGTCATTTGTGTTGCCCTTTGCGATATACGAGCTGGTGCGTGAGCCAGGATGTCCTGTCACATCTTTTTGCGAAGCCTTGCCGAAATGAATCGTGATGGCCACATTCATTCTTGGCGTCAGGCGGAACTTCACAGGGTCAGACACAATCACTTCGCCCGGCTTCATCGTCACCCCCTTCTTGCCGCCAAACGTCAGCGCAGTCAGAGTGCTCTCGTCAATTGTTGCGTTCTCACCTTGCGACAGCGCCCTTGCCAGCTCCACGCCCACAATCTCCGTCTCCTCCGTGTTGTACTCATTCGACAGCTTCAGCGACACCTCCTTGCCGCCAAACGAAACCTCTACAATCTGCCGCAGCGAGTTGCCCGCCAGATAAGGCGCAGGCGCCAGATTATGCGGTTCCACCTTCTGTATGGCCGTTGTCCATGTAGCCACCACCTGATTCTTGTCACTCTTAGCCGACAGCGTCAAAGCGACAGCCATCAGCGCAACCAAAGCAAATTTTCTCATGTCATTCCTTATTTTTTTTACAAAGATAGTGCAAATCGAATACAGAACAAAATAAACATGTTTATTTTTTATGTTGAGATGCCGCCTATCTTATCCAAAGTAGTGCAAATCGAATACAGAACAAAATAAACGTGTTTGTTTTTTATGTTGAGATGCCGCCGGCTGGGTGCAAAGAGACGAATTACTTGATGAGTTGCAATACGTTGGGAAGGAAAAAGGTGTTTTGTTGAGGTTCTTGCTGCTTGCATGGGGTTGGTGGTCTCGGAGGGGGGAGAGGAGTGGTGGGTGATTGTTCATGGCTGGAATTTGATGGGCTGATTTGAGGGGGTGTTGGACTTGATGGCTTTGCTGGGGCTTGATGGCTTTGCTGGGTCTGATGGGGTTGTGGCGTTCCGATGATGCAAAGTTACGCATAAAGACCCCCTGCTTGCAAGCATTTCAGCGCGAAAAGCGAGGGGTGTCGCCACAATACCCCCAAAGTTGGCGAATATTCGCCAGCCCACCCCCGACTCCCTGGCGACACATTCCGCGCCAATTTCAACCCACACAGCGTAACAGCCCGATACGCAAAGAAAGCCCATGCCCATATCACACCATCCAATCCCCTGCATCCCGACCATCATTTTTTCATTTTTTCATTTTTTCATTTTTTAATTTTCTCATTTTTCATAGGGACATATATAAAAGTGCGATTATAATATTCATGCACTTCACAAGAAATCAAAAAAGCCTTATTTCAATTCTACAAAAGTACGATTATAATAGCGTGACGGCGTAGTGGAAGTATTCGCTGAATTCCATTTCAATTCTACAAAAGTACGATTATAATTTTCCGAACTCGTCCGTCTGTATTGCCACGACAGGCATTTCAATTCTACATAAGTACGATTATAATAGATGTAGTTACTTCTCGTCCGCTCTTATTGAAAAGATTTCAATTCTACATAAGTACGATTATAATGATGCAGAACCTCTACATCGTTCACGGCAACCCATCTATTTCAATTCTACAAAAGTACGATTATAATTTGAAACGAAGATGGACAATATCGAAGGTACATTATTTCAATTCTACATAAGTACGATTATAATTCACACCAACGAAGAGCAGCCGACCAGCTTGAGAGAATTTCAATTCTACATAAGTACGATTATAATCTTCCATCTCGCCCACAAGCCTCACGTACATCTCAATTTCAATTCTACAAAAGTACGATTATAATACATCGGCTGCTCTCTTGTCTGCTGCTGAATAATTATTTCAATTCTACAAAAGTACGATTATAATACCCTCTTCGCAGAAGTAGGATTCCCCATCTTCTATTTCAATTCTACAAAAGTACGATTATAATCCGCAATTCGCAAAAGAGAAAGAGCAAGAAGAGAAGATATTTCAATTCTACAAAAGTACGATTATAATCGCTCCATCAGGGTCTTGCACATCTCTTCGTCTTTGATTTCAATTCTACAAAAGTACGATTATAAT
>CAJGCU010000124.1 GCA_904501945.1 uncultured Bacteroidaceae bacterium | reverse complement strand
CGGGAATAATTTTAGAAATTCTACCATAACCCATGCCTTCAGAGCGAAGTTCTACAACTTTACTCAAATACTTTTCCCTTTGAAGAATGTAACTACCCATTGTTTAAGATTTAATGAGTCAACTTTTTTCAGGGAAAGACACTTCTCCAGACGTTGATGTTCTCCTAAAAAAGCATCTCTTTGCAATCCGGTTGCAAAACTTTTTTCGTATCTTTGCATAAAAATTAGGAAGATATGGAATTTGTTATTGGATTGTTGGAACAGATTGTGCATCTAGTGAACGAGATGTCGCCTTATCTGCTGTTGGGTTTCTTGATTGCAGGTGTGATGCACGCTTTCATACCGGAAGGATGGTATGCGCGTTTTCTGAGTGGAGACACGTTGAGGTCGGTGGTGAATGCCGCCATATTTGGTGTGCCGCTGCCGTTGTGCTCGTGTGGGGTGATTCCCACGGCTATGTCGTTGCGGAGAGAAGGTGCCAGCAAGGGAGCGGTGGTTTCTTTTCTGATTGCTACGCCCCAGACGGGGGTGGACAGCATCTTCGCTACGTACTCGCTAATGGGTCTTCCTTTTGCGTTGGTGCGCCCTGCCGCTGCATTCCTGACGGCGCTGCTGGGCGGCGTGTTTGTGAATATGGATGCTCCGAGGGGTGCGAAAGCGGGTGGCTCGTGTGGCATGACTAGCCAGACGGAGGAAACAGCCCGCCAGAGAACAGGTTCGGCTGTTGCCGATCCAAAAGGCTTTTGGGGGCGATGTGTGGATGCGTTGCGGTTTGGCTTTGTCGAGATGATGGAGGATATTGGCAGGTGGCTGATGGTGGGGTTGATTGTGGCAGGACTGATTACGGTTGCTGTGCCTGACTCCTTCTTTGCTGTCTTTAAGGACAATACGTTGCTGAGCATGCTGCTGGTGCTGGGCATCAGCATTCCTATGTATCTGTGTGCTACGGGAAGCATACCGATTGCAGTGGCGCTGATGATGAAAGGCTTGACGCCGGGGGCGGCACTGATGCTGCTGATGGCTGGTCCTGCTTGCAATGTCGCTTCAATTCTTGTCATCAGCAAAGTGCTGGGCAAGAGGACCTTGGTGCTTTATCTGGCGGCAATTATCTCTGGTGCTGTCAGCGCGGGTTTCTTCATTGACTATCTTCTGCCGCGCGAGTGGTTTACGGCTCATCTGACGCTGAACCATGCGTGCAGTCATGAGGCGGGCGCCTCATGGTTTGAATGGGTATGTACGGGTGTGCTGGTGTTGCTGCTGCTCAATGTGCTTCGCAGGCGACTGATGCATAAGCACGCCTGTGGCTGCGGGCATCACCATGAGGGCGGTGGCTGCTGTTGTCATGGAAACGAAAGCATTTGCAACTGTGGAGAAGAGACGGAGAAGGTTCGGACGTATGTGGTGAAGGGTATGAGCTGCAACCATTGCAAGTCTAATGTGGAGAAAGTGGTTAACAAGGTGGAGGGAGTGAAGGCTGCGAGTGTGGACTTGCAGAGTGGTGTGCTGGAAGTGACGGGCGATGAGATGGACGATGCGGAGGTGTGCCGCGCTGTATCAAGCATAGGATTTGAAATTGAGAAGAAATAGGTCTTGGGGGTATGACACAATGGGAGAGAAACTGCATGCAGCCAGTTCCTCTCCCGTTGTGTTTGATTTCGATGTGGTTTCTCTCCAAACCCTTTAAAATAAAAAATGGGTTGCCGCTGCAACCCGAACCTTTGTTAACCTTAAATCTAATACTATGAAAAACACGTTGCAAAGGTAGAGGTTTTTTCTAATGTATCAAGTGTTCTTTTCGTAAAAGTGACGAAAAGTATTGTTTTAATGACATAAATCAAGAGAAAGGGGTGTAAAAGGATAAAAAAAGTAAAACTTTGTGTTGAAATGAGGTGTATGTCGTTTTTTTTTCTTAATTTTACACTCTATATTGGAAGGATATGTGCTGGTGATGGCTGTGGGGAATGGATGTGTGGGGGTGATGAGGGTGGTGCTGACTGGTTGAGATGATGTGGTGAGATAAAAAAAATAACAACATATAATGAATTACAAATGGAATTACAAACCGCTTGCACCTGAAGACTTGGCATGTGCCGAAGAGCTGGCTGAAGAGATGAGGCTCAGCCTTGTCGTTGCTCAGATTCTGGTGTCACGTGGCATCCGTACGGCTGACGAGGCGAGGGGCTTTTTCCGTCCGCAGCTCCAGGAACTTCATGACCCTTTTCTGATGAAGGACATGGATAGGGCTGTGGAGCGTCTGAACGAGGCGATGGGGCAGCGTGAGCGCATCATGGTGTATGGCGACTACGATGTGGACGGCTGTACGGCGGTGGCGCTGGTGTACAGGTTTATCACTCAGTTCTATTCGAATGTGGAGTGCTATATCCCCGACCGCAGCGAGGAGGGGTATGGCGTTTCGCAGAAGGGGGTTGACTACGCAGAGAGCCAGGGCGTGAAGTTGGTGATTGTGCTGGATTGCGGCATCAAGGCCATCGAAGAGATTCAGTATGCGAAGGATAAGGGCATTGACTTTATCATCTGTGACCATCACGTGCCCGACGAGGTGCTGCCGCCTGCGGTGGCTGTGCTGAACGCCAAGCGTGCTGACAACACGTATCCTTATCTTGACCTTTCGGGCTGTGGCGTGGGCTTCAAGTTCATGCAGGCGTTCGCCATCAGCAACGGTATTCCGTTCAGTTCGCTGATTCCGTTGCTTGACCTCTGTGCCATCAGCATTGCCAGCGATATTGTCCCTATTATGGGGGAGAACCGTATTTTGGCTTACCATGGCTTGAGGCAGTTGAACAATAATCCGAGTGTCGGTGTGAAGGCTGTGGTGGATATCTGCGGACTGACGGGCAAGGAGATGACGATGAGCGATATTGTGTTTAAGATTGGTCCTCGCATCAATGCGAGCGGCCGTGTGCAGAATGGCAAGGAGTCGGTTGACTTGCTGGTGGAGCGCGACTACAAGAGGGCTTGCGCCATGGCTGAGACAATTAATCGCTACAATGAGGAGCGCAAGGAGCTGGACAAGCGCATGACTGAGGAGGCGAGCATGGTGGTGGGGCAGATGCCTGAGGTGGATGCCCAGAGTGCGATTGTTATCTATAATGCAGACTGGCACAAGGGTGTGATTGGCATTGTTGCTTCTCGCCTGACGGAAGAATTTTTCCGACCTGCGGTTGTGCTGACGCTTGATGGCGACATTGTGACGGGGAGCGCTCGCAGTGTGAGCGGCTTTGATGTCTACAAGGCGATTCAGAGTTGTGAGGATTTGCTGGATAACTTTGGTGGACACACCTACGCTGCAGGGCTTTCGATGAAGGTGGAGAATGTGGCTGAGTTTACGCGTCGATTCGAGGAATATGTGAACGAAAACATTGACCCTGAGCAGACTCGCCCGAATCTGGACATTCATGCCATTATCAATTTCAAGGACATCACTCCTCGATTTCATTCGGAGCTGAAGCGTATGCGTCCTTTTGGACCAGACAATCCGAAGCCAATGTTTTGTACTCAGCACGTGTTTGACTATGGTACCAGCAAGGTGGTGGGTCGCCAGCAGGAGCATATCAAACTGGAACTGGTTGACAGCAAGTCGAACAATGTAATGAATGGCATTGCGTTTGGGCAGAGTTCGGAGGCACGCTACATCAAGACGAAGCGTGCGTTCGACATTGTATATAGTGTTGAGGAGAATTCGCGCAAGTATGGCGAGGTGCAGCTTCTGATTGAAGATATCAGAACTCATGAACAGGAGAATCTGAATGATTGACATTCAAACGCTTGACATACTAAAGCAGTATTGGGGATACGACTCTTTCCGCGGCATACAGGAAAAGGTGATAGAGAGTGTGTGTGACGGGCGGGACACCTTGGGACTGATGCCTACGGGAGGCGGAAAGTCTATCTGCTTTCAGGTGCCAGCTTTGGCGTTGGACGGACTTTGTATTGTGGTCACTCCGCTTATCTCGCTAATGAAAGACCAGGTGCTGCAGCTCAAGTTGCGTGGCATCAAGGCTGAGGCTGTCTATTCGGGCATGATGCGAGATGACATTGTTCGTGTGCTCGACAATTGTGTGCATGGGGCTTACAAGCTCTTGTACATTTCTCCAGAACGTCTTTCGTCAGAACTTTTCTTGGCAAAGCTGGAGCGTTTGCGCAAGGTTAGCCTGATTGTTGTGGATGAGGCGCATTGCATTTCCCAGTGGGGATATGATTTCCGTCCCTCTTACCTCCAGGTAGCAAGAATACGTCACCTTCTTCCTTCTGATGTGCCAGTTTTGGCACTTACAGCAACAGCTACACCTAAGGTGGTGGATGACATACAGGAACGGCTTGGTTTCCGTGAGAAAAATGTCTTTTCGATGAGTTTTGAGCGTAAAAATCTCATCTATGTGGTGCGTGAGACTGAGGACAGGGCGGGTGAGATGCTGCACATTTTGCAGAGTGTGCCTCAAGGCAGTGCTATCGTCTATACGCGTACGCGTCAGCAGACGGTGGATGTAGCCCGATTCTTGGAAGAGAATAATATTACGGCCAGCAATTATCATGCAGGATTGACAGATGCGGAGAAGGATTATCGGCAGGCCAACTGGACAAAAAACCGTGTGAGGGTGATGGTGGCAACCAATGCTTTTGGCATGGGCATTGACAAGCCTGATGTTAGACTGGTCATCCACTACAATATGCCTGATTCGTTAGAGGCTTACTTTCAGGAAGCGGGGCGTGCAGGGCGAGACGGCAAGACAGCGTATGCTGTTCTGCTTTATAACAAGCAGGATGTCAGGACGTTGTGTCGCCGTGTTCCAGAGGCTTATCCTGATTTGGAATACATTCGGAAGACTTACGAGAATGTATCTTTTTTCCTTCAGGTGGGAGTAGGAGAAGCATTGGGAAGAACATTCTATTTCCCGATGGATTCATTTTGCCGCATTTTCCATCAGTTCCCCGTTCAGACTAATAGTGCTCTTCGTTTGCTGAACAATGCTGGATATATTGAATACCATGAGGAGCAAGAGTTTAAGTCGGCCTTGCATTTCATTCTGAAAAAGGAAGAACTCTACCGAATCTATGAGACAGATGCCGATACGGATTTGGTTATCCAGACCATTTTGCGTACTTATCCAGGTGTTTTTGCCAACTTTGTCTATATAGAAGAAACAAACCTTGCTCATCTGACAGGATTGTCGGCAGAACGCATCTATCATATTCTGAAAGACTTGCATCATCATCGTATCATTGATTTCATACCGCACAAAAAGACACCAGTGGTTTGCTATACGATGGCACGTGTTGAAACAGATTCTGTCAATCTCCCTCCGTCTGTTTACGAAGAACGGAAAATAGATTTTCAGAAACGTATCGATGAAATATCAGAGTATGTCACCTCAGTGGAAAAATGTCGTAGCCGTATGCTTCTCAGTTATTTCGGGGAGAAAGATGCCGCTGATTGTG
>CAJGCU010000123.1 GCA_904501945.1 uncultured Bacteroidaceae bacterium | reverse complement strand
GAATACTTGACGGTCTATCGTGATGGTATTATTGACATGAAAATCAATTGTGGAAAAACGAAGTACATCCCTCTGAAAAAAATAAAGTTTGCTGAAAACATTGCTGTCGAAGGTAAGGTGCTGACAAAAAAGAAATGCTATCCCCAAGCGCGTATTCGGAAAGAATGTTTGGTTAAACAATTGCTCAAGTAATTCATACTCTAAAACTTATATAAAATGAGAAAGAAAAAAGTTTATTTTTCTGCTGTTGCCATTGCAGCCGCTATGGCATCATGCACAACAGGTCAAGGAGATAAAATCATCATTGAGGGCGAATTGGCTAATGTGCCAGACAGTTTGGTGATGGAACTGATTGAATGGGAAGGAGCCTCGGGAGAGAAAGTCGCTACTGATACGCTGATTGACGGCAAGTTCCGTTTTGAAATAGAGTCAGCATCCGATGGCTTGTCCCGAGGCTTGATTTGCAGTGATGGTGGGCTGAGAACACCTGAATTCTTGTGGATTGAGCCAGGTGCAAAGGTGGAAATTGCTGGTGATGGATTGGATTACTCGGGTTGGGAAATCAGGAGTAATGTGGATGCGCAGGAGAACGAGAATCTTTTCCGTGAGGCGGCGAAGTCAGAGCATAGCCAGATGTTCCAATGCATGGCTGAATACCTGACTATGCTTGAGGCATTCAATAATAAAAATGTTCGTACGGATGAGGAATCCAAGTTGATGATGACTCGTCTGCGTGAGCTGTCGGAACGGCAAGAAAATATATATAAGGAGATTAGCCACAAAGAACGCACCCTGCTTGCTGACATGAATCCGGATGAGGCTTGGGCTTACCGCTTGTCAACCCTCTGCACCTTGTTCGAACATTACGACGATTCCATTGCGGGGATTGTGGCAAAGGAGCAGTTTGGTCGCATGGATGAGCAGCTGGCAGCTTCGTTCTACGGGCAAAAAATAAAGAGTGCTTTGTTTCCGCCTGCTGTGCTGCAAATTGGCGATATGGTTCCCGACATCGAATTGAAAGATACATTGGGGAATGTACATAGCCTGCAGGAACTGAGGGGGAAATACGTATTGCTCGACTTCTGGAGCCGTGGCTGCGGCCCTTGCATCATGAGTTTCCCTGAATTGCGTGAATTGTCTGAAAAAATGAAAGACAGGCTGGAAGTGGTAAGCATTAGCCAGGATGCAGAAAGCGCATGGCGCAAAGCTTCGGCCAAGCATGGCATTACGTGGAACAACTGGAACGACCTTCAGTTTGACAGTGGTATCTTTGCTCGCTTTGGTGTGCAAGGTATTCCGCGCTATTTCATCATATCGCCCGAAGGTAAGCTGGTGGATACGAAAGAAGGTTATTCAGAAGGTTTCCTGAAATACAATTGGTTGCCTAAATACATGGACTTGTATGGCAGGACTCCAAGCTATCGCAACGAGGGAGATGTACGTATAATTGACTATCCAGAAGTGGATGAAGACCATCTCAGCTGCATGAACATTTGTCGTGTAGAGCTTTCGGAGAAGGGAACTGACGTCATTTTCAAAGTCTTGTTTCGTCCTGGCTGGTGGATTAAAGTGGCCGACACGTCGTATATCGTTGCTGATAGTGGTGAGAAACTTCCGATACGCAAGGCGACAGGTATTACCCTCAATGCTGAAACTTATGTGCCAGAAAGTGGGGTGATGGAGTTTACTCTTCACTTCCCTGCTTTGCCAGTAGGCTGCACTTCGTTCAGCTACTACGAAACGGAAGAAACTGATGCTTGGCGTGCGATTGGAGTGAAGGTGAAAGAATGATGGCTTAGTTTGCAAGTGAATTATAGTTGGATCCCTCGGATCCGATACAGCGTACCCCTCGGATCCGACGAAGCGGAGCCGAGGGGTACGATTTTGTGAAAATGCTGAATCTCAAGATCTCATTTTCGTGGAAAACAGATGAGAATCTCTATCTGAAATCTTCTTCGGTGAGGAAGTTCATCTTGTTGAGCATGATAGTTTCCTTTGCCTTCTCGCTTTGGTCTGTACGGAACACCAATACGCCTTTGCTCTTCCAAAGGAATGAATAGAGGTAGAGAATGCTGACTCCTGCGTCTGAAATCAATTTGACTGCAGCTGCAGCGCGTCCTGGCACATCATCGATGCTTAAGGCGATGACATCAGACAGCTGCACGTTGATGCCTGACTCTTTCAAGATGATGTACGCTTGTGCAGGATTATCGCAAAGTATGCGGTAGATGCCATAGTCCTTGGTGTCTGCAATGGTTGACGCAATGATTTGTATGCCAGCTTTGCTCAGCAGGTCGAGAACATTGATGAGCGTTCCGCTTTTGTTCTCAATGAAAATGGATAGTTGTTTGATAGTCATGATTACTGGTATACTTTACGTTTGTCAATTACTCGGACAGCTTTTCCTTCAGAAACGGGGAGCGTTCCCTTGGGAACAAGCTTCACATGAGGTGTGAGGAGAATCTCGTCTTTCAGGCGGCGCTTGATATCTTTCTCCAATGCAAGCAGACGCTGGAAATCGTCTGTGAAGAGTTCTTCAAGTTCGACTTCAACGGTCATGTTGTCGTTGTCATCATCAGTCGTCAGCGTGATGAGGTAGTTGTTTGCCAGTTCCTTGAACTGCATGAGAATCTTCTCTATCTGGATAGGGAAGATGTTTACACCGCGCAGGACCATCATGTCGTCGGAACGTCCGCGCATGCGGTCAAGTCTGACATGGTTGCGTCCGCATGGACAAGTGCGTCCAAGCACTCTAGTGAGGTCGCGTGTGCGGTAGCGCAGCAACGGCATGGCTTCTCGGTTGAGTGTGGTGAGCACCAGCTCGCCGATTTCTCCGTCTGGCACCGGTTCAAGTGTTTCAGGGTCAACAATCTCAACGATGTAATAATCTTCCCAGAAATGCAAGCCATTCTGTTCTTGACATTCGAACGCAACGCCAGGACCACACATTTCACTCATTCCGAATGAGTTGTATGCTTTCACACCAAGCATCTGCTCAATGCGCTTGCGCTGTTCTTCTGAATGAGGCTCTGCACCAATGGCAAGCACCTTGAGGTTGGTGTCTTTGCGTGGGTCAACCCCTATTTCTTGCATCACTTCATACAAACGTGTAACATAGCTTGGCACTGCATGTATGGCTGTGGTGCCAAAATCTTTGATGAACTTGATTTGTCGCAGGGAATTTCCTGCTGCTGCTGGTACGGTCAGCGCACCAAGCCTTTCTGCTCCATACTGGAATCCCAGACCTCCTGTAAACATGCCGTAACCAGATGAGTTCTGGAATATGTCGTCAGGACGAAGACCTACCATCCAAAGGCAGCGGGCAACGGCATTTGCCCACTCGTCCAAGTCTTTTTGTGTGTGGAGGATAACTGTTGGATTGCCTGTTGTTCCAGAAGATGAATGCAAACGTACACATTGGCGGAGCGGTACGCTTGCCATGCCGAATGGGTAGGTTTCGCGCAAATCCTGCTTAGTGGTGAATGGTATCTTGCGGATATCGTCAAGGCTCTTGATGTCTTCTGGCTTCAACCCTGCTTCCTCGAAACGTGCCTTGTAGAAGGCGGAGTTCATGCAATGTTTCACGGTTGCTTGCAAACGCTCTAATTGCAGTTTGTTGATTTCTTCCCGTGAAAGTGTCTCGTATTGGGGATGAAGATATGGTGATTTGTCGTCCATAATACTTTCTATTTATATAATATGTATATGATCTTTGTGGAAGGCCTCGATGCGCTCTTTGAAAATCAGCTCTTGCTCCTGCTTGAAGAATGATGTGCAGATGCGTACTCCTTGTTCGTTTGACCCCATTGTGTCAAGTGGGAATACCGCAATGCCATAGTACATCAGTTCGCGAGTCAGTTGAAGGTCTGTCATGTTTGGATATTGTACTGTAAAATAGAACCCGTCAGCAAGAGGCGCTCCCATGTCGTTGTCATAAACGAGGTAGAAGCCGTTTGACAAAAGAACTTCTTTCATGAATTTAGCTCTTCGGCCATATTCGCGGACATCAGCGAGGAAGTTGTATTTTCCGTCGCAAGCTGCTTCCATCAATGCTGCCATGGCATGCTGAACGCTGTGAGTTGTTCCACTAGACAGGGTGTACATCAGTCTGTTGCAGAAGAAATCGCCAAATGTGCCGACGCCATATTTCTCTTTTAGAGCTGGGTAGGTGCGCTGATACAGTTTGTTACTGATGCAGGTGACACCTATGCGCTGTCCCGCATAAGAGAATGCTTTTGAACCGGAAATGGCAAGGACGTAGTTGTCTGTGTATCGAGACACTGTAGCCTGAAATGGTGCTTCGAAAGGATGTGACAGGTCGCGTCGGAAGTCCATGGCAAAATAAGCAAGGTCTTCAAGGATAATGACATCGTATTTGTCTGCCAATTTTCCGATGCCCTTCAGTTCTTCCTCGTTGAAGCAGACCCATGATGGATTGTTAGGATTGGAATACACGATTCCGCAGATATTGCCTGCTGAAAGTATTTCTTCTAGCTTGGTAATGAGGTCTGCTCCACGGTATCCATGTATGTCCAGGCCAATGTGTTTCAGTCCGATAACATCGCATTGTGTGGTTTGTACGGGGAAGCCGGGATGGATGAACAGCACTGTGTCTTTTTCAGGCATGGCGCGATACCATGCAGTGAATGTAGCAAATGTGCCTTGCATGCTGCCCGTTGTGGGGATGCAACACAGAGGTTCTATGTCAACACCGATGAAAGCCTTGACAAATTGTGATGCTGCATTTTTGATGCGTGGTATTCCGCCGTTAGGTGGATAGATGGTTGCGCAACCATTTGCTAGCGCTTCCTGTTCCGCTTTGATGGCGATGTCGGAAGGCTGGAGGCCAGGAACACCCATTTCGAGGTGGATGATGGGCTGTCCTGTTTTCTCTTCCAACACTTTTGACAGCGACTGTATGTCGCGTATGGTCGCTTGCGAGAAGTCACCTAATCCCATTCCTTCAATGGTGTCCGTTACTAAGTTATAGTCTAGTGGAGTATTCATGATGAGATGAATGTTCTGAACTTCTAATCAGGATAATTTCATTTTTATTTCCAATCCGCCAGAAGCGTTCTCTTGTCAAGCACATGCTTTGCCTTTCCTATTGAGCGCTCAATGTTGCCTGGTTCCTTGATGTGGATGTTAGGCTTAATGCCCACCATGCTGACGATACGGTCGTAAAGTGGCTTGATGAAAGGCATCTGTTTAGATGGATTTGGAGAAAAGTATTCTGTACGCAGTTCGACGTCGAGGTCGAATGTGTCTTCGTTGTTCTTGCGATCTACCGTGATGAAATACTGTGGAGTAAATACAGGGAACTCTGTCAAGATAGTTTCTATTTGTGATGGGAAGACGTTTACACCGCGGATGATGAGCATATCGTCGCTGCGACCCAGAATCTTTCCAAGACGGACTGTGGTACGTCCACATTCACAAGGTTCGTAGATGAGGTGCGTGAGGTCTCGTGT
>CAJGCU010000122.1 GCA_904501945.1 uncultured Bacteroidaceae bacterium | reverse complement strand
GAAACGCAGATGAGTACCTTCGCCAAGAAGAGTTTCGCCAGAAAAGGCACTGACTTTGAAATAGATTTTCTTTCCGTCCACCTTAATAACTTCTGCTGTAGCACAAACAACATCTCCCATTTTAGAAGGCTTCAAATGCGAAGACTCTATCTGCCCTCCAACAGTTGTACAACCTTCTGGCAACTCTTTTGCAACCGCCAGCATAGCTGCATTTTCCATCAAAGCCAGCATAGCAGGAGTTGCAAACACGGGCATATCTCCTGAACCAAGCGCTATAGCAGTTACGGTCTCTGTAACCTTCTGTTCACTTGTATATTTCAATCCGATTTCTAACATATTACATTGTATTGAGGCATTCCTATAAACACTCTTAATCAATCAAATTAGCCCAAGAATGCACAGGATGCGATGAAATGGAATGCAAAGATAAGCATATCCTCTAAGAATTCCAAGAAAAAGAGCACATTTATCGGACAGGCAGATGCAATTGGCCAACACATCGCACCCCTCCCAAACGATGCAGAGTATATCGAAATTACGATGTCGGGCATACCGTAATTACGAGGCAAGGCGCATCGTAACGGAGGTTGTTAGTACGATTAAGCAGATATAGAAAATTCACATAAAACGACGTTATTCTGCAACAAACTTCGTTGTCAGCAAAGGTCGAAAAGAGAACGGATGAAAATTTGCCAAGAGAAGATTTGCATACAAAACTTTTAATCTGTATATTTGCAACTGATGTAGAACTTTAATCATACAATTCAGTTATGGATAATCTACCCCAGGACCCTTTCATGCTGGTTTCAAGCATCAATATGCTGCTGCGTGATGGAGAATACGATTCGCTCGAAGATCTCTGCGCCAGCTTTGACCGCAACGAGGAAGAATTGAAGACAGAGCTGCTGAAGCATGGCTATGCGTACAACGAAGAGCTAAAGCAAATGCGTCCAGCTGATGCAGCCCAATAACTTATCGCATTCTTTATGGTATAAAATTAAACTTTTTGCATTCAGCAACATCTAATCAATGTTATATATTAATCCTTTACCAATTTTATTTATTACTATCTTATGAAAAAACTTTTATTCATGTTGCCTCTGTTGGCAATGCTGGGATGTTCTGCACCAGAAGCAAACAATCCCGTTCTGACAATTGAAGGCGGTCAGGTTCAAGGCGTTATGGCCGACAATCCTGGCGTGTATGTTTATCGTGGCATTCCATACGCAGCACCTCCTATTGGTGACCTCCGCTGGAAAGAGCCTCAGCCTGTTGTGGCTTGGGAAGGCGTGAAAATTGCCGACAAGTTTGGTCATCCAGGCTATCAGGCTGTGCACTACCCTGGTGGCTATGCTACAGAATGGGGCTATGGTGACGAAGCACCTTACAGCGAAGACTGTCTCTACCTGAATGTATGGACAAAAGCTCCTGGCGACGTAAACAAGAAACTGCCTGTTGCCCTCTGGATTCATGGTGGCGGCTATCGCGAAGGATGGGGTTCTGAACCCGAATTCGACGGCCAGGAATGGGCAAGCAAGGACGTGGTGCTCGTCAGCATCAACTACCGTTTAGGCATCTTTGGCTTCATGACTCACCCTGAACTTTCTGCAGAAAGTCCTAATGGCGTTTCTGGCAACTACGGTATTCTCGACCAGATTCAGTCACTTAAATGGATTAAGGAAAACATCGCTCAATTTGGTGGCGACCCAGACAACGTAACCATCTTCGGACAAAGTGCTGGTGCTGGTAGCGTGAGAACAATCTGCGAATCTCCACTGGCTCGCGGCCTGTTCCATAAAGCAGTCATCATGAGTGGCGGCGGCATCAACGTACCTGCCAAAGACGGCGAAGAGGCTGTAGCTGCAAGACCTAACAGCAGATATTTCACATACAACCCAACCCTCCAAGAGTCTGAAGCAGAGACCAAGAAAGTCATGGATTGGGCAGGATTGACCGACCTTACAAAACTTCGTCGAGCTTCAACAGAAGTGCTTTACACTGTTGGTCACTTCTACAACACCGTGAACGAAGAGGATGTATTCCTGCAAGGCAGACCTATCATCGACGGCTATGTAAGCCTGAAGAGTTTCGACGAAGCAACCCGTGAAGGCTCAATTGCCGATGTGCCTTACATGATTGGATACACATTGAACGATATGGGCAACATGGCGCCAGGCATCGCTGAATTCTGCAAAGTTCGTGCAGAACAAGGACAGAAAGCATGGGCGTATGAATTTGCACGTCCTCTCCCAGACGACGGCTCACATCCAGAAGTAACAGCACGCTTGAAAGGCGCATTCCACTCTTCAGACCTCTGGTTCGTATTCAAGTCTTTGAAGCACTGCTGGCGTCCATGGACACAAGGCGACTGGGATCTCTCTGAGAAAATGCTAACTGCATGGACAAACTTTGCGAAATACAGCAATCCAAACGGGCAGGGCGAAGAGGTTTGGACTCCTTGCACAGAAGAGAATCCGAATTTCATGCTCTTCAAACTGGACGAGAATGACATCGAGAACTCTGAAATGGGCGAACCTATCAAGCCTTAATCTTTTTTACCTAATATATTTATTTAACAATCATCTATCATGAAGAAATTTTTATTTATGGCTGCAGCCGCACTGGTAACAGCTACAGCAGGAGCTCAAGTAACAGAAGACTTCAAGCCTGCAACAACAAACCAAGAGGGCAAGCAGTACCCTATGGTAAACTCACAGCGCATGGTACGCGCACAGATTTCAGCACCACAAGCTAATAGCGTAAAGCTCGACATCGGTGGCGTGAAATACGACATGAAGAAGGACGAGAACGGAGTGTGGACAGGCGAATCTGCTCCACAGGACGAAGGTTTCCACTACTATCAGTTGGAAATTGACGGAGCATCAGTTCCTGACCCAGGTAGCAAGTACTACTATGGTGCAAGTCGCTGGGGAAGCGGTATTGACATTCCTGCTGCCGACGAAGAATTCTACACAGTAAAGAATGTGCCTCAGGGCTCTATCAACGAGATTTACTACTGGTCTTCTGTAACAGAATCCATGCGCCATGGCTACATCTATCTGCCAGCTGAATACTATTCTAACCCAGACAAGAAATTTCCAGTACTCTACCTGCAGCACGGTATGGGAGAAAACGAGACAGGCTGGTCTGCTCAAGGCAAGACAGGTATCATTATGGACAACCTGATTGCAGCAGGAAAAGCCGTTCCTTTCATCATCTACATGGACAATGGCCTGAACGCTCGCCGTCCCGGCGAACAGCAAGGTGGTTTTGGAGGCTTTGGAGGACAAAGACCACAGGCTGGCCAGCGCCCACAGGGAGCTCCTCAAGGCGGACAGCGTCCACAAGGCGCTCAAGGACAGCGTCCAGGTGGTGCAAGAGGCATGGGTGGTGCTGGTTTCGCTAATATGGCAAGAATGTTTGGAGGTGCATTCGAGGATGTGCTGATGAAAGACATTATTCCTATGGTGGAAAAGAACTACCGTGTGATTGCAGACACAGAGCACCGTGCTATGGCAGGCCTCTCAATGGGAGGTATGCAGACTCACGGAATCACACTCGCTAACCCAACCAAGTTCGCTTATGTCGGCATCTTCAGCGGTGGCACAATCAGCCCTGACGAACTGACAGACGCAGCAGACTTCAAGAAGACAAACAAGGTTCTTTTCATGAGCTGTGGAGGCAAGGAGAACATGGGTGTTGACAAAGCAGCAGAAGACCTGAAAGCAATCGGCATCAATGCACATTCATACGTTTCCCCTGAAACAGCTCACGAATGGCAGACTTGGCGTCGAAGCCTCTATCAATTCGCTCAACTGATCTTCAAATAAAAATCGACACACGAAATCTTATCGTTCACATTTATACAAAGAAGAGGACCTTACAAAGAGTCCTCTTCTTTTTCTTTTCCTGTATCGCTATAAAACACGACAAAATTTTCTTTCAAAGAAAAATATTCCTATCTTTGCAAACGAAAGAATATCATCACTAACCATTTATGAAAAACAATCGTATTAAATCATGACACGAATTAGCAAAAACACTTATATGGCTCGTCGTGAGCAGCTGAAAAAGAAGATAGGAACCGGACTTCTGCTTTTCTTAGGCAACGATGAAGTGGGCATGAACTACGCCGACAACACCTACTCTTTCAGACAAGACAGCACTTTCCTCTATTTCTTCGGATTAGACTTTGCAGGATTGGCCGCTATCATTGACATTGACGAGAATCGAACCATCATTTTCGGCAATGAACTGACAATTGATGACATCGTATGGACCGGCACACAGCCCACGCTGAAAGAAAAATGTGAAATGGTCGGTGTGACTGAATCCATGCCTCTCAATCAACTGAAAAGCTATTTAGACAAAGGAAAATCCCAAGGACAAACTGTTCATTTTCTGCCGCCATACAGAGGCGACCACCGTATATGGCTTTGGGAACTGCTAGGCATTGAACTTGCAGCACAGGGAGAAAGAACATCCATTCCGTTCATCCAAGCGGTGGTGGACATGCGCAACCACAAAGACGAGGAAGAACTGAAACTGATAGAAGAAGCCGTTGACCTCAGTACGCAGATGCATCTCACAGCTTACAGAATGGCTCACCCTGGCATCGAAGAATCGCAAATTGCTGCAGCAATAGCAGAAGTGGCGGCACGACATGGACAAGCGCAGTCCTTCCCTACTATTGCAACTACGCAAGGACAAATTCTGCATAACCACGGTTTTGTACACACGCTGAAAGAAGGTGACCTATTCCTGCTGGATGCAGGAGCAGAAACCAAAGAGCACTATGCAGGCGACCTCTCTTCTACTATGCCTGTTAGCGACCACTTCACCAGTCAACAAGCTGAAATCTACAACATCCATCTGGATAGTTTCCAGGCAGCCGTTGACTGCCTGAAGCCTGGTGTTCCATTCCGTGATGCCCACATCGCAGCAGCTACACGCATAGCAGAAGGAATGAAATCATTGGGACTGATGAAAGGAGATCCTGCCGAAGCTGCCGAAAGCGGAGCTTATGCTTTATTCTTCCCTTGCGGATTAGGCCACATGATGGGATTAGATGTACACGACATGGAAAATCTGGGCGAACAATATGTTGGTTACGGCGGCAAGCCCAAAAGCACACAATTTGGCTTCAAGTCGCTGCGTCTAGCTCGTCCTTTGGAACCAGGATTCGTATTCACAGTAGAGCCAGGAATCTACTTCATTCCAGAACTGATAGACAAATGGAGAGCCGAAAAACAATTTACGGACTTTATCTGCTACGAAAAACTCGATGCGTGGCGAAACTTTACAGGAATTCGCAACGAACTGGACTACGTCATCACGCCTAACGGCGCAAGGCTTTTGGGAAGCATCAAGAAACCTATGACAATCAGTGAAGTACTGGCTGCAAAGAACCTATAATAAAAATGTACTTTATGAATAGATGGAGAATTAAAAGCATTGCACTGGCAATCTTACTTTTAGCTTCTATACAGGCAGATGCCCAAACTAGAAAACAGTTGTTTGACGCAGGATGGAAATTCCACAAGGGAGAACTCAGCGAACAAGCAGGAAAAAGTGACTTTGACGATTCTACATGGAGAGTTGTCAACCTTCCTCACGACTGGAGTATTGAAGGGGTTCCGGCCAAGAATGAACCATCAGGCAATG
>CAJGCU010000121.1 GCA_904501945.1 uncultured Bacteroidaceae bacterium | reverse complement strand
GATGGACCTTGCCATGTTCAGGCATTTGAAAGGGAAGATAGGCGCGACAAAGGCGATGGCAAAGAGTGGTGACATCAATGTGAACCAGCAAGGTTTCACCAATGAGGAATATGCAGAGAAAGAAAAACTGGAGAAGAAAAAGAAGAAAGACCTTACGCCAGAGGAAAGAGCAAGGCTGGAAGAACTGAAACAGAAGAAGACGCAACGGGCAGAAGCCATCAGCATCTTGCGTGGCATCAGCATCCGAATGCCTTTGCTCATCTATGGGGCAGAGTTGAAAGACGAAGAAGAGGAACTGACTATTGACAACTTCACCAACTTGGTGGATGATGTGTCGTGGGAGGAGTTCATGCCTAAAGGCGTAACCAAAGATGACTTTGAGAATTTCAAGAAATATTACGAAGCAGATGTCTTCCGTGAGGCAGGAAAACGCATCAGGTCGATGGCAAGGGCAGCCGACAAGTTCACCATAGAGGAACGCATAGAACGTCTTGCCGGCATCTTCAACACCTTCCGCAACCCAGACAAGGAAACGGTCTTGACTCCTTGGCGGGTGGTGAATATGCACATGAGCGACTGCTTGGGCGGCTGGTGCTTCTATGATGAGGAGTTCAAGCAGATGCTGGACGTGCCCCGTTATGTGGATAGAGGGGAGGTGACAGCAAACGTGTTCCGCTCCGAAAGCCATGTGCTGGAAATCAATTCGAAGAGCGGTCTCTATCCGCTTTATTGTGCCTATAATATATATAGAACGCGCGTGGAAGCAGCCAAAGAGAAGTATGGAGAAGTGAGTCACGCTTTTGCTATGAACCTCTGGGATGCCACTATCGAAGAGAATATCCTTGTGGTTTGCAAAACCCCGATGGCTCGCAGCATCACGCATCGCACCCTCGCAGGCTTCCGTTCCACTCGAGTAAACGCACAATACTATAAAGACTTAATCAAGAACATTTCAGAAAAACCTACAGCTGTCGTCAACACGTTCCGAGACGGCAAACATTTCTGGAAGATAAATAATAATGAGAATATGAAAATAGACGCAGTGGTGGGGAACCCACCGTATCAGGTGATGGATGGAGGTGGAAATGGTGCAGCAGCAATGCCCATCTATAACAAATTTGTACAAATATCAAAATACCTGAAACCTTTATATATATCCATGATTATACCTGCACGATGGTATGGAGGAGGTCGTGGTTTGGACGATTTCAGAGAAGAAATGCTTGGGGACAGACATTTCACTTTCATCAAAGATTTTCCTAATCCTAAAGATTGTTTTCCAACGGCCAACATTAGTGGAGGTATTTGTTATTTCAGATGGAATAGCCAACATGATAATAAAGGATGTGTTTTCGTCAATTCCATCAACGGAGTTGAAACTCTGGCTGTAAGGAATCTTGATGAGTTTGACATCTTCATCCGCTATAATAATGCTTTATCTATCGTTCATAAGATTCAAAGAAGAAAGGAGGAATCCCTATCAGAAATAGTCTCTCAATATATGCCATTCGGTATCCGTTCCTATGAAAGAGGGGCAGATAAGCCTCATAGTTCCAACGACTTGCTATTACATTCAAGCAGGGGCATTGGCTACGTTCCTTGTGAAATGGTCTCTGCTAGTTTTGATTTTGTCAACAAGTATAATGTTATTACAGGTAAGGCTATATCTGGACATCTTGGAGAAACAGACGAAAATGGGCAAGTCAAATTGTTAGCCACAACAAAAATAATTAAGCCTAAAGAAATAGCAACGGAATCATATTTGGCTATAGGAAAATTTGCGTCTCTTCAAGAAGCCCAAAATCTGCTTTCTTACATGAAAACGAAGTTCATGCGTTTCTTGTTGTTACAAGGATTAACGTCTATGAATATAACTAAAGATAGGTTTTTGTTTGTTCCCCTCCAAGACTTCTCCCAACCTTGGACTGACGAAGAACTCTACAAGAAGTACAACCTCACCGATGAAGAAATCCATTTTATTGAGTCGATGATTAAGCCCATGGAATAGCTTTTGAAAAAGCGTACCCCTCGGGTCCGACATACCGTACCCCTCGGGTCCACCTCGTCGGACCCGAGGGGTACGCTTGAAAAGTACTATAAATAGATGTTGTGTTTAGCAGAAACAGCAATTAGTGTGGACGAAAAAGGAATGTATGCTTTTTGTGTTTTTATGTATTTTTTTTGATTTTTTTCTTGTGACCTATTTCTTTTTTTATTATATTTGGCACAAAGAAAGAAAAATTGTAAAAAAAGAAGCATATTAATACCCTCTTGGCAGTTCGCCATATAGGATTGGCAAGAGTTAAAGTAAGGAGGATTGATTTATGTTGGCACTAATCGGATTTGTCTGCTGGCTTATCGTCACATTGCTATGCGCTTTAGCCGTATCGTTAGAGCTGTTTATATTCATGTGCATATTTATCGTCGCTTGTATCATTTCTATCATTATTAAACCAGGAATACAAGGTTGACAATTATGTCAGGTTGTAACTTTTAGCAGGTGTGCTTGTGGCACACCTGTTCTTTTTGACGACAACAGATTGATATGCCAATGCCTTATCTGGAGGGAAACAATAAAAGGCGGATACGAAATTTCGTGTCCGCCTGTTGCTTTATATTATCGTGTGTGGGGTTTATTTCACTTCGTTCCATGCTGGTGGCTCTACGCCCAGCAGGTTTTTGACGAAGAAGTCGTAGCGCTTGTGCTCGCCATAGGATTCGCCCATGGTGTGGCGTGCGCCAGGGAGGAGGATGAACTCGAAGTCTTTGTTGGCCTTGATGAGGGCGTCAACAACTTGGTAGGATGAAGATGGGTCAACGTTGTCGTCCATCTCGCCCACGACGAGCATGAGCTTGCCTTTCAAGTTCTTGGCATTTTCCACGTTGGACGACTCTATGTATGACTGGTCGATAGGGTAGCCCATCCATTGCTCGTTCCACCAGATTTTGTCCATGCGGTTGTCGTGGCATCCGCAGGCTGCATAGGCTGCCTTGTAGAAGTCGCCGTGGAAGAGGAGGGCGCCAAGGGCTTCCTGTCCACCTGCTGAACAACCGTAGATACCTACGCGGTCGAGGTCCATGTATGGATATTTCTCTGCTGCTGCTTTCATCCATGCGATGCGGTCGGGGAAGCCTGCGTCTTTGAGGTTCTTGTAGCAGACCTGCTCGAAGTCGAGGTTACGGAATGAAGTGCTCATGCCGTCGAGCTGTACGACGATGAAGCCGAGCTCAGCGAGGTCAACAAGGTTGTAGAGCCAAGGGGTGAATGTCTTGGGCACGTACTGGTCGCCAGGTCCTGAATAGATGTATTCGATGACTGGATACTTCTTGTTGGGGTCGAAGTTGCTTGGGCGCTGGATGATTCCCCACATGTCGGTTTTGCCGTCACGGCCTGGAGCAACAAATACTTCTGGTGCTTTCCAGCCAGTCTTTTCCAATTTGCTGATGTCAGCTGTCTCGAGTGTGGAGATGAGCTTGCCGTCTTTGAGCGAACGGAGCACTGTGACTGGTGCCTGATCGACAGTTGAGTAGGTGTCAACCAGCACGTTCTTCTCGATGCTGATGGTGGCGCTGTGGTTGGCACGTTCAGGAGTGAGCTCGACAAGGTTCTTGCCGTTCATGTCGATGCGATAGTAGTGGATATTGTATGGGTCTTCTTCTGCAATTTTCCCGTCGAAACTTGAAGCGACTGTACCCATGTTCTTGCTGTTTCTGCCGTTGGCTGAAAAGATGATGTATCCTTTGCCTTTTTCGTCGATTTCAGCATGCTGCACGCTGCGCACCCAGTATTCGCCTTTGGTGATTTGTGTGAGCTTGTCTTTCTTTCTGTCGTAGAGATAGAGGTGTGCGTGTCCGTCACGGTCACTCTTCCAGAGGATGTAGTTTTCGTTGAGGTCGCGACGGAGGTTGCGTGAGTAAGCTACGTATTTGTCGTTTTTCTCTTCGATGAGGGTCTTGATATTGCCTTCGAGATCCATTTCAAGAACACGGAATGTTTTGTGTCCGCGCTCGTTGAACTCGAAGGTGAGTGTCTTGTTGTTCTTGTCCCATCTTGGAGAAGTTACTGAGTACTGGCTCTTGAACAAGTCTGTTGACTTTGGGTAGATGGTTTTCTTGTTTTCAACATCTACGACAACAGGTATGCGGTAGTTGAGCGAGTCGCCTGGCTTGGCATACTCTTGCTGTGAATAGATGGGCTGCACCTGGTTGGATGGAGAGGAGAGGGTGTAGGTGACGAAGCGCTTGGGTGCTGGCTTGATGAGTACTGTTGCATAGTATTTTCCATCTTGTGACCATGTGCCCCATGATGAGTAGTAGCAGGTATCTACACCGTCTGCTGTTACTTGAACGCCGCTTGCATCATCTCTGCCGTTGACGAGATAGAGGTTGTTGGCTTTATGTATAATGAACGTATTTCTGTTGACAGGGTTTTCTGCTCTTCCGTCTTTTTCGTCACGGACAACCATCCAGTGAGTTCCTCCGCCATTGCCTCTGTATTCAGGGCGACGGCGTGTCTCTGGATTGCTGATTTGCTTCTTGTCGCCAGTTTCGATGTTTACTTCATACCAAACGGTGCTGTCTCCGTTGAATGTCGAATAGGTGAAACTGTTTCCAGAAGCGTTGCGAGGGAAGCGAACACTTACGCTTCCTTTTGCCATTTTGTTGGAATATTTTCCTCTGATGGCAAAGGCGTTCTTGTAGTCTTGTACAGTACCTTGCGCGTTGATGTTCAGTGTGGCTGATGTCAGCGCCAATAATGTAAAGATAAGTTTTTTCATTGTTTTTTTGTTTTAGTTATATAGCTGATTAGTAGAAATTTAAATCGAGACAAAAATAGTAATACCACCAATAAGTATCGCCATAAATACCTTTTAGACGCTTTCCCATCTCTTCATGGTCGATGCCTGCTTGCTGCAGCTGGTTGTAGTCGCGTACAAATTGATTGTATTTGTTGGCTACAGGAACATCGAACTTGAATCGGTCGAGGGTGATGGGAGAACTTTCGTCTGTTCCGAGTAGGATGGCTCCTTCTTGATACAGTGTTGGGATAGGCTCGTTGGGGTGGTTGTTCACGTAGTCATAAAAGTGAACACAGAAGGCGTATGTTTCCTTGTGCCAAAGAGCTATACACATGGCTATGTCTTCAAGAAAGGGGGAGTGAACTTGGTTTGATTCGGAGAATGACTTGAGAAAGCTAATGATGTATTTCTCGCACAATCCGTCATCGCCATCGAGGTGATTGGGAAATTCTGTATTTGGAAGTGCTGCAATCGTTTGAAATTCTTTGCTTTGTGCAAGCAAAGTGCTGCTAGCTATCCATGCTTCGCGCTCTTTTGCCCAATCGCGGTGGAATGAACTTGCTTTGAGCAGCGAGATGTATTTGATGGCGACATCGAATTCGTGGTTCATGATGGCACACCGAGCCAGCATTTTCAGATTTCTGAAACTTTGTCCATACTGGACAGAGTTTTCCATCGCCCATCTGTAGGAAAAGTTGAACAGCCCAAAGTGGTAGTAGGCGAGGGGAGCGCCTAAAAGGGAAGTTTTTACGTTTAGTTCATTGCTAGCATTGGAACGTATGCCGTTGTTGTTTGTCTTGAATATGTCTTTGATGCGGTTGGTGTGCATCAAGGCAATATTTTTGTAGAGAACCATCAGGCGGGTAGGCTCTTCTTTGCAGGCATGTATTTCGTTGATAACGTCTTCAAACTTGAACTCGTCAAGGG
>CAJGCU010000120.1 GCA_904501945.1 uncultured Bacteroidaceae bacterium | reverse complement strand
CTGTGGATGGACACAGATGGAAAGCACATCAATGCTCATGGCGGAAACATCATCAAGTACAAGAAAACCTATTATTGGTATGGCGAGAACCGTCCCTACAACGGAGGAAGCACAGAGTCTGGTGTAGGCGTGTATTCATCCAAAGACTTGAAAACCTGGAAGAATGAAGGCATCGTGCTGCCTGTCAGCGAAGAGCCAGGACATGACATTGAACGTGGATGCATCATGGAACGCCCCAAGGTGGTCTATAACAAGAAGACAAAGAAGTTTGTCATGCTCTTCCACCTCGAGCTGAAAGGTCGTGGCTATGAGGCTGCACGTGTAGGTTTCGCAGTCAGCGATTCGCCAACAGGACCATTCGAATTCATACGCAGCACACGTATCAATGCTAATATCTGGCCTTTCGACATGAGCGAGCAGGAAATCGAAGCAGCCAAGAAGACCGATGCTTCCCAATGGAAGGACTGGTGGACACCAGAATGGCGTGCAGAAGTGAATAAAGGCATGTACCTCTGGCGAGATATGGCTGGCGGACAGATGAGCCGAGATATGACTGTATACATTGACGACGACGGAAAGGCATATCACATCACCTCTGCGCAAGAGAACCTTACGCTGCTTGTATGCGAACTGCAAGATGACTACCTCGACTACACTGGTAAGTACAACATGATTGCGCCAGGCGGACAGAACGAGGCACCCTGTATCTTCAAGAAAGACGGAACCTACTGGCTCATCTGCTCAGGATGTACAGGCTGGGCACCTAATGAAGCCCGTATGTTCACATCGAAAAACATCTGGGGTCCTTGGAAACAGCTTCCTTCTCCCTTCGTAGGTACAGCCACAGGCTATCGCAATATGCCAGCCAACAAGACCTTTGGAGCACAGGGCACCTATATCTTGACAGGGGTAAAAGACTATCCCATCTTCATGCTCGACATCTGGAACTCACGCCACCTTTCGCAGAGCATGCACCTTTGGCTTCCCATCAACTTCGACGACAATGGTGTGCCAGTCGTCAAGTGGACAGACAAAGTGTTGTAAAGTTACGATTCTCTGACAATAATAAAATGAGTCATGACCTCTTCGCCATTTTGAGTGAAGCGTGATAGATGATTCATTAAAATTTGCTGCCATAAAATGAGAGTAGGCATTAACGCTCTCGTTTTGTGGCAGCAAATTTTTTTTAATATATTTTTACACACATAACGCATAAAGTGTGTAAGAAAACGCGTCTTTGCTGTTAATAAAAGTTAATAATGGGGGGGTAAAAACTAAAAAATAAAAAAACATAATCTTTTTTATCATAAATTGATATATTTGCATGAAATGAAAATCGAGGCTCCTTATAGTGTTGTAATGTGGAAGTTTTTCAGATCCAAATCTTTCCATTATGAGACGGGAACAAATTTAGGCTAATCTTTTACAGAAAAACTGATGAAATCCAGTTTTATCATATTGCTCTGCGTGCTGTGTGGCTTGTTTGTACCTTGCCATGCACAAAGTGTGGCTGATAGTATCCAGGGTGATTTCTACCCTTTATATTTTGGTCATGACAAGATAACTATAGATGAAAACTATTTAGATAACGGCAAGCAGCTGGAACGCCTTCGTTCCATGTTATCAAATCCATCTATAGACAGTGTTACCATCTATGCCTATTCTTCTCCTGATGGCACACAGGCACACAACATGCTGTTATCTCGTCAGCGTGCCGAGTTTGTTCGCGATTTCATTTTGGCCAACTTGCCTCAGAACACCACACTTACTTCTGACAACATCCACCTCTTCCCGATGGGCGAGCACTGGAAGGGCTTGACCGAAGAGCTGGAAGCCAACTACCACCTGCTCAACAGGGACCGGGTGCTGAAAATCATGTATGCCGATGTTCCAGGCGATACCAAGAAGTGGCGTCTGCGCAATCTCGATAACGGATTCACATACAGCTGGATTATCCAGCACCATATGCCTCTTCTGCGCGTAGCCACATGGATAGGCATTCACACTTCAGTGCCAGAGGTTCAGCCAGACACGACTCCTGTTATTGTGCCAGAGCCAGAACCATTGCCCGTACAGAAGCTCGATACCATCGTACCTGTTGTCGAAGTGGTGCAGAAGTCGGGCCTGAAGTGGGCTTTGAAGTCCAATCTTCTTTACGATGCAGCCCTTGTGCCTAACATTGGAGCAGAGTTCTATCTGGGCAAGCAGATCAGTATTGCTACGAACCTTCACTACGCATGGTGGAACACCGATAACTGGTACTGGCGCACCTATGGCGCAGAGCTCGCTGTGCGCAAGTGGTTTGGCAAGTCTGCCAAAGAAAATCCGCTCACAGGACATCACATTGGTGTCTATGGACAGGCGCTCACCTACGACTTCCTTGTAGGCGGAAATAAAGGCTATATGTCAGGCAATCCTGGCGATAACATCTTCGACCACGCCAACTATATCGTAGGTTTGGAATATGGTTACTCGCTTCCAATAGCTCGCAAGCTGAATCTCGACTTCGTGATAGGCATAGGATATCATGGCGGACGCTACAACGAATATCGTGTGATTGATGACTGCTACGTTTGGCAGGCCTACAAGAAGCGTGGCTTCTTTGGTCCAACCAAAGCTGAAATTACCTTGTCATGGCTTTTGGGCCGCGGCAACCAGAATGTGAGGAAAGGAGGTGCACGATGAGCAAGTTCAAACTCTTCTGCGCTTCTGTGCTCCTGGGCCTTCTCGCTATGTCGTGCGAGCAGAAAGAGCTCTGCCTCGACCATGAGCCGCACTCTCACCGTGCAGAATTTGTGCTCGACCTCAGTTTCGACTGCGAATGGGAGTACAACCTCGAAAACAATATCAACTGGGAACAGTACTGGAGCGAGGAGTATGGCATCAACTATAACGACATCCGTCCCAGAGAGCCAGAAGGTGTGCGTGTGCATATTTATGATTCTGACAACAATACAGAAACTGTGCGCAACCTTACCAAGACAAACTCCACCATCCGCTTCAACAAGGAGGGACATTACGATTTGCTCTTCTACAACAACGACACAGAGTACATCATCTTCTCTGATCTGGAGTCTTTTGCCAAGGCCTCTGCTACGACCCGAGGCGGAAGGACACGCACATCGGTGATGAATACGCCTGACATGCTCTTTGGAGCTTACATGGAAGACCTCTTCATCAAGAAGCAGCCTCAAACTGACAGCATGACCGTCGTTCTCCGTCCGCTCGTATTCACCTATCTCCTCCGTTTCGAGGTTTCTTCAGGTGCGGAGCTGATAGATCACGCTTCAGGACATCTCACAGGTACAGCAGCAGGTGTCAGCCTCAGTTCGGGCCACACCTCGCAGGAGGAAGGCGTGATTGCTTTTGATTGCACGATGAAGGGCGACTACGGCACACAGGCGCTGGTACGTTCATTCGGCATCCCTGACTACCCTAACCCCCACTATTCGCGCAACGAATACGAGGAAGGCTACAAGAACGAAGTGTATCTGGAAGTTGTTCTGACCAATGGAAAGAGACAGGCTTTCAAGTTCGACATCACCGACCAAATGGAGAAACAGCCACGTGGAGGAGTCATTCTGCTGAACGACATCAAGATAGAGGAGGAACCCGTTAACAATGGCGGATTCAATGTGAGTGTCAACGGATGGGGTGAAGATGTCAACGTCTCTTTGAACTGAAACAGTATCAATTAACAATACTAATATTAAAATAAAATTTATTCTTTTTTAATTCTTTTTCAACTATGAAGAAAAGCTTTATTTTACTTGGTCTGGCTGTAGCAGCTATGACAAGTTGTACAAATGAAGAAGTTCTCAGCGAACTTCAGGAGAACCAGAAAGCCATTAGTTTCGATACATTCGTAAACAAGGCTACAAGAGCAGTATCAGCGGCTGGTTCAACAACCAATGATATCGCAAAGTTCTATGCGTATGCTTATTACGAGAAAAGTAATGCAACAACAACAGTGTTTTCAGGAGATCCTGTGACAAAGGACGGCAGCGCTTGGGGCTATACAGGCGGAGACAAATACTGGACCAAGAATGTTTACGAGTTCGCAGCTTATGCTAATGGCAATTCTGCTGATGCTGTAGCTAATGTAGAGTTCGCAGATGAAACATTGACCATCCCTTCATATACAGTAGGAACAGCTGACCTGGTTGCTGACGTAATCACAATGGATAACAAAAATGACATTGTTTCAGGACAGAACGTACAATTTACTTTTGAGCACCTTCTGACAAAGCTGCAGTTCAAGGTTGTTAATACAGATTCAAAGTATGATATGCGTATTACAGACCTGCTCATCAACGGCGCCAAGAATGTTGGAACTTGTAATGTTACTGCAAGCGGAGCAACTTGGACTCCTAGCGGAACAGCTACAACATACATTCCAATTGATAATAATACAACAGGTGACTACATCACTAAAGTGGATAACGACACCGACAAGGATCAGGTTGTAAGTGCAGAGTTCTTTGTGATGCCTCAGGACCTTGCAAATGTAACTTTCTCAATCGTAGCAGACTTCTATGATGAAGATGACCAGATTGTTGGAACAAAGACATTTAACGCTGTGAGCATCGTTAATAAAGATGAGAATAAGCAGGATGTTGAAGAGTGGGAGCCAGGAACTTTTTATGTTTATACGCTCCAGTTACCAATTGCTGCTAAGCCAATCATCTTCGGTCAGCCAACTGTTAATGGCTGGGGCGACGCCAGAACTATCGAGCTGAATCCAGGCGACGACGATGGTTCAAACGGCACTACAAATTAATTTCGTGTTCTCTCATGTTGCTGGTGAATCTCTCAAGGAGATTCATCAGCGGCATTCATTACATTGAAACAGAAAAAATAAACATTTACTGACACTTAGATGAAGCACCTACTGAAGATACTTTTTCTCGTTCCCCTGTGTGTGGCATGCAGTTCCGACATGGATGAAGAGGATGTGCGTCTCGGCCAGAGCAAATTCTCCATTGGTTTTAATGCCGAAGTAGGCAAGATGGGGCAAGAGCCAAGGCCTGTGAAGGCAAGACAGACACGTGCGCTGGCCTCCATGTCCAGCCTGGAGGCAGACGGCTTTTCCGTGTGGGGAGGCTATAAAGGCGCATCGACATCGAAGAAAGTATTCGACGGCAGGAAAGTAACGTACCAGAGTCCTTATTGGAGATATTCCGATTTGGAATACTGGACCTACAACACTTATCATTTCCACGGCATATACCCAACCCCTCCTGCAGGCACAGGAGCATACGCCGTAGAATGGGACAACGACAATTTACAGCTGGACATCACAGACTTTGACACTTCCACAGGAACAGACCTCCTGCATGGAGCGGCAACAGGAATAGACGGACGTCTGGCACCAGAAGTGAGTCTGCAGTTCACTCACACCCTGACCAATGTGAACGTGCAGCTGAAAAAGCATCAAGAAAACACAAATGATGTCGTCACCGTGACGGGAGTCTATCTCTTGGGTATGTGTACCAAGGGAGACTACACATGGAAAAGAGACGAATCGACCACTCCTGCCACCATCACGGCGAGCTGGATGGTTGATGACCAGTCTG
This sequence comes from uncultured Bacteroidaceae bacterium, assembly GCA_904501945.1. Taxonomy (GTDB): domain Bacteria; phylum Bacteroidota; class Bacteroidia; order Bacteroidales; family Bacteroidaceae; genus Minthosoma. Next base: position 191 of record CAJGCU010000120.1, on the reverse strand, counting down.
CTTCTTATACAGGACTGGAAATGGAAAAGAGTCTGACGGTCAATTACGAGGATGTCCTCACCAACTTACTGTTCATTCCGCAGCACATTGACCCAGAGACGCACCCTGTAGCACTGCTCGTGATTTACGACTTTAAGCTGACAGGTGACGGAAACAACCTTATTGAAGACAATCAGCTTGTTGTATCGCTT
>CAJGCU010000119.1 GCA_904501945.1 uncultured Bacteroidaceae bacterium | reverse complement strand
TCGGCACGATAAGCTTCTGTTCCATTCACTTGATTAACTCCCATTCCGTCGCCTATAAAGTAGAAGACGTACTTCGGTTGCTGAGCTCCTGATGGGATAATTGCTACAATCAGCAAAAATGCTAAAATAATGTGTTTTTTCATCAGTTAGTAAAAATTGATATGATTTGTTTTATTTTGTTTTTTTCATTTACACATCGAATAGATTTCCCATTCCGCTCTTGTCATTAGGGTTGACCCATGGACTGCGACCCAGATGACGATAAGCCAGTTCTGTCACTTCGCGTCCTCGAGGCGTGCGTTTGATGAAGCCTTCTTTGATAAGGAATGGTTCGTACACTTCCTCTACAGTTCCGGTGTCTTCACCGATGGCAGTAGCTATCGTGCCAAGTCCAACAGGACCGCCCTTGAACTTGTCGATGATGGTAGTGAGTATCTTATTGTCAATCTCATCCAGTCCGAAACGGTCAATGTTGAGTGCCTCAAGCGCCATGTGGGCAATGGGCAGATTGATGGTGCCGTTGCCTTTCACCTGAGCAAAGTCTCTCACACGACGAAGAAGAGCATTGGCGATACGTGGTGTGCCGCGTGAACGGCTGGCTATCTCGGCAGCAGCATCGAACTCGCAAGGCACTCCCAGCAAATGGGCTGAACGCAAGATAATCTTTGTCAACACATCAGCATCGTAATACTCCAGATGGAGGTTAATGCCAAAACGGGCACGAAGAGGAGCTGTGAGCAATCCGCTACGTGTGGTTGCACCCACCAGCGTAAAAGGACTCAAATCAATCTGGATAGAACGAGCAGAAGGGCCTTTATCTATCATAATATCAATACGATAGTCTTCCATTGCGGAATAAAGATACTCTTCTACTATGGGAGAAAGACGATGAATTTCATCAATGAATAGCACATCGTTTTCTTCCAAAGACGTGAGAATGCCCGCCAAATCGCCTGGCTTATCAAGCACAGGACCCGATGTGACCTTGAACCCCACTCCCAGTTCGTTGGCAATAATGTTTGAGAGAGTGGTCTTTCCTAATCCAGGAGGGCCATGAAGCAACGTGTGGTCAAGCGGTTCACCACGGAAACGAGCAGCCTCAACAAAGACACACAAATTCTCCACCACTTTGCTCTGCCCGCTGAAATCGTCAAAACGAAGGGGGCGGAGGGCGTTCTCAAAGTCTTTGTCCTTGCTGTTTCGCTGTTCGCGTATATCAAAATTGTTGTCTGTCATTTTAACTATTTTTGTGTCAATCTATCGGCAGGCTGAAGCACGTACAACTTATCGTTCACACGAACTCGCTCGCTCACCTTGATACTGATATGCTGTCCTTTTGTGGCCGTCTGCACCGGTTCCAAATCGAAACGAATTTCTTCACATGGCTGGATGAGCGCACCCGTAGTCGTTCCCGTAATGAGAATCTTGTCGCCTGCATGCAGGTCAACATTCTCGATAAGGAATTCTGCCACTCCAATCTTGGAGAAGTACTTCATGCACTTGCCCACATACACTTTCTTTTCTGTAGCCTTGCTGCCATACACTTCACACCATTCGCCCAGTTTCTGACCTTGATAATATCCATCCCAGAAGCCGCGGTTGAAGACAGTAGAAAGCTGTTCGTCCCACACATCTTTTTCTGTGTCCGTGAAACGTCCTTCAAGCACAGAAGTAATAGCCTCATCGTAGGCTTTCACCACCGTATGCACATACTCAGGACCACGCGCCCGGCCTTCAATCTTGAACACACGCACACCAGCATTCATCATCACGTCCATGAAACGAATTGTCTTCAAGTCGCGCGGCGACATGATATACTTGTTATCGATATTCAGCTGATGCCCAGTTTCTAGGTCGGTCACCTCATAACCACGTCGGCAAATCTGCACGCACTCGCCACGATTAGCACTCCGACCCGCATTCTGCAATGACAAGTAGCATTTTCCACTGATTGCCATACAGAGAGCACCGTGACAAAACATCTCAATGCGTATCAGTTCACCCTTAGGGCCTCGCACATCCTGCTCAATAATCTGCTGATAGATGTCACGCACCTGCCACATATTGAGTTCTCGTGCCAGCACCACCACATCGGCAAACTGGGCATAGAACTTCAAAGCTTCAATGTTGGAGATGTTGAGCTGTGTACTCAGATGCACCTCCTGCCCCACTTCGCGACAATAGGTCATTACCGCCACATCGCTGGCAATCACAGCCGAAATCTTCGCCTCCTTTGCGGCATCGATGATTTCGCGCATGGTGGGGATGTCCTCGCCATAGATAATCGTGTTGACCGTCAGATAAGACTGCACACCATGCTCGTGACAGATAGCTGCAATCTCTTTCAAGTCGTCAATGGTAAACGCATTGGCACTGTGGCTGCGCATATTCAGTTTGCCAATACCAAAATATATCGAGTTTGCACCTGCCTTAATGGCTGCCGCCAAACTTTCGCGACATCCGACAGGAGCCATAATTTCAAAATCAGAACGTTTCATGCGCACAAAGGTACGAAATTATTGATAATAGACAATTGGACAATTGGCATTTTTTCACATTGAAACGCTGCTTGTCCCTGCTAACAGCACTATTTTTCTGCACATCAGCAACAAAGCACCCCGATTCTTCACTTTCACGCCAAACAAATAGACTTCGCCGCCATCTTTGATGCCAGCCCTCTTCCGCAGTTCATCAGCTGTGAGAGGAAAGTTGCGGGCGGCAATGTTCGCTTGCGGCAGTTCTTTCTTGAGCCGCTTGAGCAGTTTCGACGAAAAAGGAGTCTGTTCCGCCACCTCAAAGATGCGTCCAGGAAAATCCTCCACCAGTTCATCCGAAGTCATCAGATGAGTATCAACATCCAGTTGCCACACAGGATAACGGCTACAAAGACTGCCAAACGCGCCTGCTTTCATGAGCGTGACATCTGGCTCATAGAGAAAGCGCTTCACTCCCCCATCCGTCAGAGATACCGTCATTTCATCAGACAAACTGAACACATATTCCATCTTGCCAGAAGCCAAGAAATCCACACAATGCACCACAACATCCAATCGCTCGCATTCTGTGCCTCTCTGCATCTTCACCAGCACCTCCTTGCACTCGTTCCGCACACCTACAATGTACACATCTGTCACTCCCTTCAGCTTTCGAAGCATATCCGAAACATCTACCATAGGAGAAAGTTTCACCAGCACAGTCGAAGCGTGAAGCAAGAGTTCATCCTGCCATTCCACCACATTCGGTTCGCAATCCTCGATAGCATACACACGGCTGCCATCGCCTGCACGGCGGGCCGGGTCAAGATAGATGACATCCACTGATGGAATGGGCAATTCTCGACCATCGCCATATCGGACTTCCGCCTCAGGATGACATTCGTCCTTCAACATCTGGAAGTTATGAATAGCCGCTTCACACAGATGCTGCTGCCGCTCCGTATAGATAGCACGTTTCATTCCCTCCGACATATACCAGAAATCAACCCCCATGCCCCCAGTCATGTCGCAAAGACTTTCACCCCCAACAATGCTTCGCTTAAAACGCGCCGTCATTTCAGAACTGCACTGTTCTGCAGGCACACGTCCGCCCATGATGAGATGAGGATTGCCGTACCAAGCAGGCAATTTCCCCTTCAACCGCCTCCTAGCCTCAATCTGCTCTACAGCCAAAGGCACATTGATGCCTTGATACTTCCGAGCCGCCAGCAGCAAGTCAGAAGTATCGTCATCAATATGCTTCTGGATAAAATCACGTAATTCAGGAGTCCATTCCATACAGCATTATCGGCAAGTTTCTGATGAAACCTCACGACAAAGATACCTGTTTTTGCCGATAATGGCAAGAAATGCCATAGAAAAGTAAGAAAAAACAAAATCACAGAATTTATTCCCCTGTATATAGCATCACGTTCCAGACTTTATCACCTCTGAAAATAACCCCTATGGAAAAGCTGAAGTTTCAAGAAAATTGAGAAATAACCATTACCCGCTGGCGATCGCCAACGGGTAATTTGTCTTATTTTACTATGAATTTCTTGCCACCTTGGATATAGATGCCGCTGGGGAGGTTATCCATATCCTTCATCCGTACACCTTGCAGGTTGTAAACAGGAAGATTAGAGGATTCTGTATCAAGAACGACATCTTCAATACTTGTATTTCCTTAAATTATTTTGTAGTTTCATTACTTTGTACGATCTTTGTATCTAGAAATAAGAAACGAAAATATAACAATGGGAAGAAGGAAAAATTATCCGTGGGATAGTAGAGTAGATAAGCAAATGACAAACCTAGTAAGTAGCTTAATTACTGGGATAATCTTTGCACCATTCCTTTTATTTTCTTCATCCAAAAATGAAGATTTAGATAGTGGTGAAATAATCGCTGAAATTTTTGTTGTTATCCTTGTTTTTATCCTACTATTACCATTTATACTTCTAACACCTTTTATCTGGAATATATTATACGGTTTTGATTTTATAGAAAGATTACTGCTACTATTTTTTTCTTATGGATTAATTGCTTTAATAGTAATATATAAAGCTTCTACCATTTTGGAAAAACTTGAAAACAAATATGATTTTTTTGTTTATTATATTGTGTTTAGAGCCTATAAATCCAGATACAGAAAGATAAGAAAAGACTATTTTGATACGGTTAGTAAAAATAATAGGGCTAAACCAAAAGTTATAGAATTACATAATAAGATGAAACATTATCAAAATCTACTAGATAAGAATGTAGGCACGGAAAAAGAACAGAAATACAGAGATATAATAGAGCATTCCCGTCAAGAACTTTTTAAAATCAAGAAGAATATATTTAATGTGTTTAGAACCGATTACAAAGAACCTATTATACAGTTACCTTGTAATCAAAAAGACGCACTGCCTACTTTTGATGGCTATGTATATCTAAGCATTGATAAAAAATTTACTGTCAGAAAAACTATTAAGATTGAAGAAATGTTATCTTTATCCAATAATGGTAAAATGTTCTTCAAAACCAACATCAAACCATTGAAATCATTATTTAATGAATTTATCACCATTCATTTCTATGATAGGTATCTGTTATTAATGACTAAGAAAAATTTCACTATTGTCGGATATGAAGATATTATAGGTTCATATACAAATACTAGCATTGAATTTTGTTTAGGTAGTAAGAGTTATCCCAAAACAATAGGACCACCAAAATGCTTTGATTGCACACTAGAATTTAGGGAAGATGATACAAATAAGTTTGTAATGGTTGATGTAGGCACACTTCAACTAAAATTCTTTTCCAGAAAGATAAATATACTATTTACTAAATATGATGAAGGTAAAGTAATATATGAACTAATATCTAATGTGAATAAATAACGTGAGTTCGATATAAAGAGTCGCTTTGCGAGACACTACAAAAAACATATTTCTGTCATATCGAAATCGCCTTTCCAAACATCTACGACACTTGTCAGGCACTGACACTTCAGCACGGAGGCACAGGGCATTTTTTACAACTTAATTGAGACACACTTTTTGAAACAGTATCGTTGCCACACTTTATAGTTGAGCCTTAATACGACAATAGCCTGCACTCCCGCAGGCTATTGCTATGTTAATCCATAAGATAGTGCTAGTAAAACTTTATTACACTAATAATTTCACTATAGATTCTTGGTCACTCTTGTTACACTTATTCAATGGTTTATAACAATCATGAACATACTTATCTGATAATAAATCTATATTCCTTTTACTTGTGTAATACTTTGGAACATC
>CAJGCU010000118.1 GCA_904501945.1 uncultured Bacteroidaceae bacterium | reverse complement strand
CTGCATGATAGATGTAACGGGCATCGACTGCAAGGCGGGTGATATGGTGGAAATTTTTGGCGACCATTTGCCTGTCACGGTGCTTAGCGATGCTATCGATACCATTCCGTATGAGGTGCTTACAGGCATCAGCAACCGCGTGCAGCGAATATATGTACACGAATGAAATTCAGATACATCTGCATATTATCGTTTTTCTTCTGCTGGGTGCTGGCAGCATCCGCTCAGCGTATCATCCATCGCATGAGTCGCCATTATGTGGAAGCGCAGGGTTTGCCCGACAGAGTAGAGCCTCTGCTTAGTGACTCATGGCATCAGTATGCTCCATATAATAATATGTGTCCGACGGATAGCACTGGTGCTCAGTGTGTGGTAGGCTGTGTGGCAACGGCTATGACTCAGGTGATGCGCTACTGGCAGTGGCCGTTGCGTGGCACGGGACAGCATGAATATCTTGATAGTCTTGGGTGTGGACAGACATTGTCAGCCCATTTTGAAGCACATGAGTATGACTGGAAGAATATGCTTGACAAGTATGAAGAAGGAAAATACACTCAAGTTCAAGCAGATGCTGTAGCGCTCCTGAACAGTGATTGCGGCATAGCTGTCAATACGCGCTATGGAGCATTGTCTAGTGGAGCGCAGTCTATTTACCAACCCATCGCGATGGTCAAGCACTTTGGTTACGATAGCGGTATCCAGATGCTGTTTCGCGACTTCTATTCGCTTTCGGAAATCACACTCATGCTTAAGCAGGAACTTGCAGCAGGACGCCCCGTGCTGATATCGGGCTATAATGTCAATGGTGGCCATGCCTTTGTCATTGACGGGTACGATGAACAGGACTGGTTTCACACTCGTTGGGGAAATCCAGACAACGATGGTGACGGATGGACCTATTTGCCTTATTTGTTACCAGACCAGCCCAAGTGGTATGACAAGGATAGTCCTGAAAATGGCTTTAATTTCTTGCAGATGTTCACAACGGGCATTATGCCTTCCAATCATGCTGATGCGCAAGGAATAGAACGGCATAATTTTGCTTTTCAGTATATTAGAGCGGTGACAGATAGACCGCATTCATTGCCTGTTTATGATAGAAACCGTGTCTCTCTGACTGTTCACGACTTGTCAAATGTGGGATGGAATATGCTGTCTGATTCTGTAGCCATTATGCTCAAGCGCGATGATAGCGAAGTGTGTCCGCTCTATGTGTATGAGCATGATTTTCTGTTGGAGGAGATAGACGGCATCACCTATACTGATACCCTTAGTCTTTCCTTTCCAGCTTCTGTTGAAGATGGAGTTTACACCCTTGTGCCGATGTATCGTGACAATGCAGTTGATGGTGGCAAAGAATGGCGCGAGGCAAGAACTTGTATGGGAACTCCCAATTATCTGATAGCCCATGTGAAAGGAAACGCAGTTACACTTAGCAGCGACACCGCTTCTCATGCTTATCTGTCTCTGGTAGATATAGACATGCCCGATTTGATGATAAACGGAACGACTCCTGAATATAGTATTACTTTTAAGAATCACAATGCAGAAATGGCAGGACGTTTCTATTTGGCGATGGAAGCCCTAGACGAGGGTGGACAATCGTTCTACTTGCACCGTCAGGGATTAACCATGGCAAAGGACGAAGTAAGCACACGACGATTTCGCAAGAGTACAATCTATGCTCCTCGTAAAGGCATGTACCGCTTGCATGTGTTATACGAAAACAATCTTTTTGCTGACGACTTGATAGAAATTCCGCTGCCAGAGGATAAAATCATTACCTTCCTTTCGCCTGCTGACATACAGATAGCGGAATGGAGAAAGGATGTAAATGGAAAAAGAATCAGCTCTGATGAAACATCATATGAAACATCATAGCAAAGGAACGCTTACATTGTCGCCGCTTGGAGGATTAGCCAACCGAATGCGTGCGATTTTAGCTGCCAATACTCTTTGCAGGGAGATTGGCAGTGAGTTGAAAGTCGTATGGATGAAGGATTCGGGGCTGAATGCTCGATTTTGTGACTTGTTCCAGCCCTTACCTATTGCCGCTGTGCAAGAACTGGAACAAAAAGACTATTTTCTTTATGCTCCCCCATTGAAGCGCAATCTGTTTATTCCTTATCTGTCACAAAAGTTTCGGTTCGATGTATCTCTGTTCGATTGGCACTTGGCGGTTCTTCAGCAGAATCCAGAGAAGTTGGCATCGATGCTGAAAGGTAAAAATGTTTTTGTGGCTTCGGGGTTGGGCTTCTTTCCAACGGATGATGCTTTATTTGCCCAATATTTCAAGCCTCTTCCTTCCTTGGTAGAAGAAGTTGAACAAAGAACAGCTGCTTTCACTGACAATACGGTGGGTGTCCACATTCGTCGGACAGATAACACGATGTCCATAAAGTGCAGTCCTGTTGACGCTTTTGTGGAAAGGATGAAAGCATTTCCTGCCACGATGAATTTTTACCTTGCGACAGATGATGAGAATGTTAAGTCTTTGATGTTAAAGGAATTCCCTAATAGGGTCAGTTCTTCGTCTTGTAAAGCAGATAGGAATTCTTTGAAAGGAATGCGGGAAGCCGTTGTGGAAATGTTCTCTTTGGCCAAGACTATATATTTCTTAGGTTCATATTATAGCAGTTTCTCAGACATTATCGTTGCGATGAGTCGGCATGGGGAAATTGTAACTAAGAAGTGAGCGTTGCGTAATATCCTAATTTATAGACAGAAAACCAGAATAGGGAAGGATGTGAAGATAGCAGATGGTGTCTGATTGTCTTCCCGAACAGTTGATGAAAACCTTTAATCATCCAATCGATACGCCATTTCTTTAATTTCAGGTAGGTTCTCCCCACATAGCTGTGGCATTCCATTTTATCGCCCAACGATTTCAGTGTACGCAAGGCTGTTTCGCTTTTGCGGAGGAAGATCTCGTTGGTGTCTAATCCCAGGTGGATGAGCGGATTCTCGATATGTAAGATTTGAATCTCTCTCTTCATGAGCTCCACCCCAAAGAGCGCATCTTCATAGCCATACTCCTTGCAGTCTTCGTCAAACCCGATGCAGAGAAAGGTTGAACGTCGAATCATTACATTGAATGGTGTAAACTTGCTGTAAGGATGCAGACTCCGTTCTGATGCGCTGCGATGTTTGTCGGCCTCCTTTTCGTACTTGAACCGCAGTGACAAGTTAGGGTTCAGGTTTTCCTGCTGATGCCGAAGCCCTCCAACCACCACGTCGGCTTTCCCTATCGAAGTGAAGTAAGTTTGTAAGAAATCAAGTTTCTCCACCTTGGCATCGCTGTCAATGAAGATAATCCAGCCATAGACAGCCTCTCGCGCCAGCAGGTTTCGGATGCCGGCCGGACCTCGCCCCTCCTTGTTCACAATGTGCCGACAATAGCTCAGTTCTGTAATTTTATGGTTGGCAATGATGTTCACTTGCGAACGGCTTCCGTCTTCTGCCACGATGATTTCATAAGGGACACCAAGCTTTTCCGCCTGCTTGTGCAGGTCGGCCACTAACTGATAGCAGGTGTAATCGTGTGTAGGGATGAGGATAGACAGCATGCCGGTAGAGGATAAATATGTTACTTGATAATCAGAATTTTGGCAACCGCACCGTCATTTCCTTCCTCGTCGGTGCACAAGGCGTAATAAATGCCCGAAGCTACCTTCTTGCCAGTCTTGTAACAGCAGTCCCATGAGAACTCCCCTCCCACGCTTGTTCCTTCAGTTACCAGTTTCCCGCTGGCACTCACAATCTTCACGTTTGAGTTGTACATCAGTCCTGTGATATGCACATCACCTTGGTATTCAGGGCGGACAGGATTAGGAAAAACTTTTAAGTTGTCCGATTTCATGCTGGCAGCAGGGTCGGTTGCGTCGCCTTGGAACGAGCACAATCCTTTGTTGGTAGCAATGAACACCTCTCCTGTTTCGCCATTGATGGCTATGTCGTTGATTTCGTCGCTGATGAGAGGAGAATTTCCTGTGGTAAAATGATCAATGGTCTCCATTCCGTTAGCACTGATCAGATAGACGCCATTGTTGAGCGTACCCACCCATTTTCGGTTGCCGCCATCAATGGCAATGCATTTGACAGACACGCCGCTGAGCAGGTAGTCTCCCAGTCCTGAGCCGTCATTGCGTGGAACGATGGGCTGTGTGAACGTGAAGTTGCTATTGAATATATTTTCAGGTGCAGCTGTCATGAATATGCCATCCGTACATCCCATCCAGATGGCGCCGTTGAGGTCTTCTTCCACGCAATAGTAAAGGTTGGGTGTATAGCTGTCTCCGTTCTGATTATAAAAACTGGAGATGAAACGGTGCTTGTCGTCCGTTCTCTTGTCGATGGTTCCGTTCGTGTTGATGACCATGAGCCCAGCCAAATGCGATGAAGTGGTTCTTCGTTGCTGAATCCATGCCCATCCACGTTGGTCAAACATCGTGTTGTCAAAAGTGGGATAGCCTGCAATCTCGTTATAGTAGTAAGCCGCCCATTTCCCGTCCTTCTTCAAGATGCGCACAATCGTGTCACATTGGTTGTTCATCATCCACAGATTGCCTTGCGGGTCATAGTTCAAGCCAGTGACACGCACATACCATCCTGCGTTTTTGTCGTCTGGAAGGATACTTGTCAATGGCGAATTTTCGTAGCTGTAATGGTTTGCCAGTTTGTAGTTCCTGAATTCATAAATGCCGCTTTGCTTCGTGCCCAGCCAGTGGTGTTCGGGGTCGTTGGGGTCTTGTACCACATCTGTGACATTTCGGTAGGTTCTTTCCCCCACCAGCGCAATGGCCTCCTTTTCGTCAAAGGCCGACCATTCCCCATTCTCGTATTTCATGGCTGTGCCGGCATAATCCACTTCGGGATAGTAGAAGTTTCCGCCAGCCACCAGCAACCTGTTGCCTATCATGTTCAGCTTGTACGACCAGTTTTGCTTGGGCGAGTTGATGACGATGTTCTTCACCTTTTCCATAGCGGCCTCCATATCCGCTTTCTCGCTCGCTGTGAGTCCGAATGTAACAATGTTAGCAGCCACTTTTGTCCAGCTGTTCTTGTCCAAGAGATTCTTGCTGGGGTTGCCCTCCATCACTCCCGTCGCTGTCTTGGCGTAGAGTTTCCCGTTTTGCAGGGTCGCATTTGTCACCTTGCTGTCGAATGTGTACAGATTGATAAAGTATCCGCCCTCCAGATTGATGTGCGCCAGTCCTGCATTGAGGCTGATGAACGCTTCTCCACCCACCACTTTCAGCTCGTTCAGCGTCTTGTCGCCCAGCGACTTCGTCTTGATGTCAGGCAAGTTCCATCTTGTCCCGTCCATGCCCAGCAAGTCGATGTTGCCGTTCTCATACAGCACCACCAGTTTCTTCTTTGTAGCCGAATAGGCGATGTCGTGAATGCCGAAGTCGCTCAGCGCATTCGTTTTGTCGTAGCCTATCACCCGGCTGTCTTCCGTGTCATAGCTGAACAATCCTCCGTTTGCCAGCACAAAGATGCGCGAGTCTGTTTTTATCGCCTTGCTGATATTGTGGTATGAAGCATAGATTTTCCACTCGTTGGCCATCGCCTTGCCGATGCTGAGCAGGAAAAGAATCAGTAATGTTATGGTTTTCATGAGTGAGGAGTTAAACAATTCTCGATTTTCAATTTTCAAGTCTCAATTATAAAACGATTTTTTCATCCTTTTATTGCTTTCACCATCCGGTCGTTGCCATACAGGTCCTTTCTCAGCTCCACCTCTCTGTATCCCATGCCTTGCAGCATCAGGACTGTTTCTTGGCCGAATCGGCGATTTATCTCAAAGAAAAGCAGTCCATTATTCCT
>CAJGCU010000117.1 GCA_904501945.1 uncultured Bacteroidaceae bacterium | reverse complement strand
TCCACGTCCTCCTTACCTACTTTCGCTACCTTAACACCGTTGGTTGTACCGCACACAGATGAGAGATGACCACCAGATGAAAAACCTGATGTAGCGATGAAAGAAGGGTCAAACTTGTAAGCCTTTGCCTCGCCGCGAATAAAGCGAATAACTGCCTTGATATCGTTAATCTGTGCTGGCCACTTAGCATCGCCGCTTGAACGGTGATTAGGACAAACCACAGCATAGCCAGCATCAAGGAGAGCCTTCACGATGGTGCCCAAGTCGGCAGCACCCTTGCTGTTATTGGAGAACCATGCGCTTCCATAGATATGCACAACCACAGGATATGATTCTTTCTCCACTTTTGGAAGATAGATGTCACAAGTGTGATAGGCCTGGTCATCGCCCACATAGTTCACATCCTTCCATTCCTTAGATGTTTCAAGCTTTATCTGCTGCTGGAATCCACCAAATCCGCCGAATCCACCACCAGGTTGAGCCATCATGGCTGTCGTACTCATCAGTGTTGCGCCGAGTACAAGCGACTTCAGAAAACTTTTCATAAATAAGTTTGTTTTTATAAATTTATTATTGATTAGATAGAATGTCAATAAACAATCTCTCAGCTAACTGCATGAATAAGATGCTGTCACACGGAAAAGGTTTAATTTCTCTCCCCTTTTTTTCTTTCTTCTCAGCAAGTCAAGCCAGGAGAACCATCCATGCTACTTCTTGCTGAAGTGCTTCTCCAGCCTCTTATATTCTTTCTTGGTCAGACGCATGAAACTGCCATGCTGAGGTCCTGTCACGCCAACAATGTCAATAGGGTCGTGAAAGTTCGAGAGATGCTCGTCGGCCTTGCAGATACGATAGTGCTTAGGACGGTCGCTATATTGGATATAGGCCACACGCCATCCCTTTTCGCCCTCAATCTGAAATGCGCTGCTGCCCTCACACTTCTTCTTTCCTTCAAAATTCACAAAATCCTTTTCATCTGGTTCAGGCCAAGGTCCTGTCAAACAATTTGATTTCGTATGGAATATGCCAGGATGTCCCCCTTCCTTTTTAATGAGCATGTGGTACATCCCATCACTCTCCAGATAGTTGATATCGGCATCAATAGTTGCATAGCCCCAGTCGAAAAGGACACGCGGCTTGGTCAACTTGGTGAAAGTCTTGTCTGCATAGCTGTAAACCATACGGTCATATTTGTCACCCTCATTCGAACTCCAAATAGAATAATAGATAAAGTAACCTCCCTTTTCACCATCAGGCCACACATGATTAGGATCCCAAAAAATCTGAGGAGCCCATACACGATTGATTTTACTCCAATCGGTTATCACATCAGGACTTTCTGGATCACAAAAAATTTCATTGCCCTTGCGAAAATCGAAAGTTGTTGAAGTCCAGTGAATCAAGTCATCACTCTTAAGCAGATTGATGCCATAGTTAAACCACTGCTTGCTCTTCGCCACACACATATCGGTAGTCACCATCAGATAACCTTTGCCGCAATCCGACTTCCGACAGATATAGGCATCGCGCTGGCCTCCCTCAATGAGAGCCAGTTCCTTTGGATTCATAATAGCCTTTCCGTCATTCAGGTCATGATAGTTCAATCCATCGCGACTCAGGGCATAAGCCGTAAACTCTCCCATATCGCTCATGTGGCAATACAGGTATCCATATGTTCCTTTCTGCAGATTCTGCGCAAAAGCACTAAATGCCGACAGCAGAAATGCCAAGACTCCCAATGCAAGACCTTTAAGTCTAGTTAGTTTTTTTTTCATATCATTCTGTTAGTTAGTAATATTTTGCAAAGTTCGGTTTTTTTCGTGTTATAACCATAAAAAATAAATAAATTTATTTCATTCTATCTTCGGTTTTCACTACCTTTGCACCCAATTTACAAGAGGTTTAATCTCACATCTATTAGAAAGGAAGATTATGAAACAAGACATGATTGTCATTCTCGACTTGGGAAGCCATGAAAACACCGTGGTTGCCCGTGCTATCCGCGCGCTTGGCGTATATAGCGAAATTTATCCACACGACATCACAGCCAGCGAACTGAAAGCGCTGCCAAACGTGAAGGGTATCATCATCAACGGTGGTCCTAACAACATCATCGACGGTGTTGCTATCGATGTACTGCCAGAGATTTACGAAGCAGGATTCCCTGTCATGGCTGCAGGTCACGAAAAGGCACTTTGCGATGTCAAGTTGGAACAATTTGCCAATGATGAGGAAGCAATCAAGAATGCAGTCAAGTCATTCGTATTCGACACCTGCAAGGCCGAAGCCAACTGGAACATGAAGAACTTTGTGGCTGACCAGATTGAGCTGGTTCGCCGCCAGGTTGGCGACAAGAAGGTGCTGCTTGCCCTCTCTGGAGGTGTGGACAGCTCTGTTGTTGCAGCTCTTCTGCTGAAAGCAATTGGCGAAAACCTTGTCTGCGTACATGTTAATCACGGACTGATGCGCAAGGGCGAATCAGAAAACGTCGTTGAAGTGTTCCGCAATCAGCTGTGCGCAAACCTCGTCTATGTAGATGCAACCGACCGTTTCCTCGGTCTGCTCGAAGGTGTTGCTGACCCAGAGAAAAAGCGCAAGATTATCGGCGGTGAATTCATCCGTGTGTTTGAAGAAGAAGCACGCAAGCTCGCTGGCGGCATCGACTTCCTCGGTCAAGGTACTATCTACCCAGACATCGTAGAGAGCGGAACAAAGACTGCCAAGATGGTGAAGAGCCACCACAACGTAGGCGGTCTGCCAGAGGATTTGCAGTTCCAACTTGTAGAGCCATTGAAGCAGCTTTTCAAGGACGAAGTTCGTGCCTGTGGCGTTGAGCTCGGTCTTCCATACGAGATGGTATATCGTCAGCCATTCCCAGGCCCAGGTCTTGGTGTACGCTGCCTTGGCGCTATCACTCGCGACCGCCTCGAAGCACTCCGCGAGAGCGATGCCATCCTCCGCGAGGAGTTTGCAAATGCAGGTCTCGACAAGAAGGTTTGGCAATACTTCACTGTTGTGCCTGACTTCAAGAGCGTTGGCGTGAAGGACAATGCACGCAGCTATGACTGGCCAGTCATCATCCGCGCTGTCAACACCGTTGATGCTATGACAGCCACCATCGAACAGATTGAATGGCCAATCCTGCTGAAGATTACAGACCGTATCCTCAAGGAAGTGCCTGGAATCAACCGCGTATGCTACGACATGTCGCCAAAGCCAAGTGCTACGATTGAATGGGAGTAAATTCAAGAACAACATAAACAACGAAGGGAACGAACCATGCAGTTCGTTCCCTTCGTTGTTAGAGTCAATCTAATCAGCCAACGCCTCCGCCACGACAAGGTCAAAGGGCGTGGTTATCTTGATGTTTTCCCGATTGCCGCAGACAAGGGTAACAGGATGTCCAAAGCACTCCACAACAGAGGCATCGTCGGTAAAGAAATCAGTATAAGGCTGTGCATACGACTGGCGAAGGAGGGATGCGCTGAACACCTGAGGGGTCTGAACCAAGCGGTATTCGCTGCGGGGTACAGTCTCTGAATCCGTTTCATTGACGATATGCCGTACCGTTTCCACCACATCGGTAACCGGAACGACTGCCTCCGAGCGGGCTGCCTCTGCGTAACAGGCTGCAATGGTTTCGACCGACACAAAAGGACGGACACCATCATGCACTCCAACCAACGACACACCTGATTCAACCTTTTCTAGTCCATTCTTGACGGAGTGGAAACGTGTTTCACCGCCGTTAGCGATGACATGGGGTTGACAGAAACCATACTGCAGACAGAGCTGGCGCCAATAGTCTTGCTGACTTTCGGGCAAGACAAGCACCACCTGCATGGCAGCATCGTACTGAAGGAAGCGGTCGATGGTGCGCATCAACACAGGCTTGCCGCCTACAGGCAGAAACTGCTTGGGTATGTCACCACCCATGCGGAGTCCTTTTCCGCCTGCTACGATGACAACAGCTTTAGAGGTCGCCATACATCATGCCTTGCTTCAGTCCTTCTGCTACCTCTTCTCCACAGAAATGCTCCACGATGGCGTAACCCAAAGCTAGAGCGGCAGCAGGACCTTTGCCTGTGAACATCAATCCGTCACGCTCCACAAGAGCTGCCGTATATTCTGCTCCGACAAGATACTTTTCAAAGCCTGGATAGCACGTCATTTTCTTGCCGTCCGCAAGACCGAGGTTTCCATAGACGAGCGGTGCGGCACAAATGGCTGCAAGCGCTTTCCCCGCCTCGCTGTGAGCAAGGACAACACGCCGAAGCCCCTCGTGAGCATCGAGATTGGTAGCCCCAGGCAGACCACCTGGCAAGAACAGCATTTCGGCATCGCTATAATCGTTCTCGGCAAACATGGAATCTGCCACAATGCCTATACCATGTGTACCTGTTACTACTTGTTCGTCGGTGACGGACACCGTTTTGACTTTCAGCCCTGCACGACGACAGACATCGATAGGACCAAGGGTTTCAACTTCTTCGAAGCCGGTTGCAAGGAAAACGTAAATCATTTGACTAAATCATGATAATAAAAGGCTGAAACCATACAACACAAAATGTTTTCGGTCTTCAGCCTTTCTGTTTTATTGTAACTTAAATCGATAGGTTATTGTACCATTCTCTATAGACTCACCTTCAGAGAACTTCGACTGCTTCGCTGCAGCAACTGCTGCATTTTTAAGAGCCGCAGACGATGTGGTGCTGCTGGTGACACTGGCCTTGATGACTGCACCTGTAGCACTTACCTGAATGGAGACTAACACAGTCCCTTCACTATTGGGATCGGCATACTGGGGCTTAGCTAAATAAACGGCTGTTCTGTTGTTCACTTTAGCTGACGGTCCTGTGCCTAAGCCTCCTACCCCATTCACTTGACCAGCATTACTGTTGCCGTCAGGAGAGCCTTGATTGCCATTACCTGTTGAATTTCCGCTACTTCCTTTGTTGCCTGCACTTCCAAAAGCACCTGCCACACGGTTATTGGCAGCAGCACGTTTAGCAGCTTCTTCAGCGGCCTTCTTACGAGCAGCTTCCTCAGCAGCACGTCTGGCAGCTTCTTCGGCAGCTTTCTTGCGGGCTGCCTCCTCAGCGGCACGTCTGGCAGCTTCTTCAGCGGCTTTCTTGCGGGCAGCCTCCTCGGCAGCACGTTGGGCAGCTATTGAACGTTCCGTATCCTGCGTGATGAGCGGCTCGGCTTCAGGCTTTGGCTCTGGAACAGGAGCAGGTTCGGGAATCGGCATTTCAGGTGTTGTTTCCTCAACAGGCTCTTCCGCTGACTCTTCCATCTCGGGCACATCCTCATCCGAAGCAGGCAAACCACTCAAGTCTTCTCCTGCAGCATCTTCTACCTGCCCAAGAAGCACTGGCACACCATCCTCATCTTGCTTGTCTGGCTCTGCCACTGACAAGGTCAGGAACGCGAGCAGCAAGGCAAGAAGAAGATGCACCAATACGGTGGCTGCACCAGCCTTGATTTTATCTTTCTTATTTTTCATTGATTGGATGGAGGCCGAGTAGCAAGAACCATCTTGAATTGATTCTCATTGGCAATATTAAGAATTTCAACGATATTCTTATAAGGAACAGCCTCATCAGCATAAAGAGAAACAAAAAGTTCGGTGGAATCGTTGACCTGCGCTGCAAGCACTTCTGGCAACTTCTCCAGAGTTACAGGCACTTCCTCTTCCTTGCCAGCTGCGGCATAGAGATTCAGTTCCTTGTCTATCACAACACGCGCTGTCGCCTTGACTGTAGTCTGTTTTTTGCCTTGCGGCAGCAGCACCTTGATTGCATTGGGCGACACCATGGTGCTCGTAATCATAAAGAAAATGAGCAACAGGAATATAATGTCGGTCATTGACGCCATGTTGAACGTCGGAGTGACCTTA
>CAJGCU010000116.1 GCA_904501945.1 uncultured Bacteroidaceae bacterium | reverse complement strand
CCTTTTTATGCGCTCAAAGGAGCACAACAACATCACCAACCACAGCACCGACTGGACCATCAGAGAGGTCAATTATGCTTTGGCAAAAAGAAAACGCATAGTATTCATCAGCTTAGACAACGCCCCTTTGTCCGACTGGTTCAAGTTCATGTTCCCTCAGCAGCAGGAGACAGACGCCTCTGACGCCACCAAGCTGGAACACCTTTATGCAGACCTGCGGTCTTGGCTGAACATTCCTGAAAAGAAAGAAGAAGCGGAAGAGAAACCAAACACGCCAATTAAAACTACAGACCCGCTTGTAATAAGGTTCATAACCAATGAACTGAGAGCGTTTCACGAGAGCGCAGCCCAAAGGCATTGGTTTGTCAACACATTGCTTATTCTACAGCACAGCATCTCTGCAGTGAGTATTTTCTTTATCCTCCTTTTTTCTCTTTTTTTATCAAATGAAAAAAATACCGATGCCCTTTCTATATTCAGATTCTTGCTAGCTTATAGCATCTTAGGCTATGCTGCCACATACAGATCCTTGAAAAACTATAAAGATGGAGTTATTGCACTCTTCGTTTCCTTTTTTCCTAATCTGTTAATTCTCCTCTTCAAAAAAAACGGGAAAAACTTATGGACTATCTCCAAGCCAATAGAGAAAGCCCTAAAGAAAAATGTCTTTTCAATCGTTGCATTAGCCCTGATCCTTTTTTTAGTACTAACAGGTATTTGGTTCCGATAAAGAACTTCTCTGCCCCCTATCTTTTATCTATTTTTACCATTTACACAGTCAAACATTTCTGAAAATGAACAACCAACAAAAAGACATATTCATCAGCTATTGCCGACGCGACATCGAAAAGGTGAAACGCTTCAAGAAAGAAATTGAGGCTGAAACGCTGGCACAGTGCTGGATGGACTTGGAAGGCATCGAGAGCGGCAACCCCAAATTCACCAAAATCATCGTTCGCGCCATCAACTCATGCCCCATCTTCCTGTTCATGCTCAGCGAAGCATCACAGCAATCGGAGAATGCGCTGAAAGAACTGGATTTTGCCTATGATAAATACCATGAAGAAGGCAAGAAAGTAGTCATCGTATACATCGAGCCATGCAAGATGAACGATGAGTTCAAATTTGACTACCAGAAAGCCGATACTATCGACTGGCAGAACCCGTTGCAACGCGAGAAACTCATCCGTGACCTGAAAGTATGGACAAACTACGAAGCCAAATTAGAAAAATCTAATAAGGGGAAGGAACAGCTGGCACTGGCAGAAGCCGAAGCACAACGACAGACAGAGGAAGCGCGCAAGAAACGTGAGGAAGAGGCCCTCCGCAAGGTAGAAGCAGAACGAAAAAGAAAAGAAGAACAACAGAAAAGGAAAGAACAGAGAGTTGCCTTATTTTCATCCTTTATATCTCTATTTCGCCAAAACTTTATGAAAAAATCCACAATTTGGTGGGTATCAGGTGGAATGGTTACGATTTTGATAATTGTATTCGGTCTGAGATTGGGAAATACACAAGACCATGAACTCTCGTCTGAAATTTCTTCTGTTACCGAAAATATAAAAATCGAGAAAAATAAAACCAAGAATGTAGAAGACATTAAATCTACAGATATAAAAACTGAAAAAAATATTCATCAAGTTGCTGCAACAGAGAAAGTCGCCATAAATTCTCACACATCTGTTAAGAGCAAAGACGACAATCAAAATGACGAACATCTAAATAAAAAAGTCACTCATAGCGACTCCTCAAAGACTGACACTGTTTCAACATTATTATTAATGGCAAAAAAGATGGAGATGATAAGAGATTCGTTAGTTAAAAAAGAATCGACAAAGAAGTCTAATGTTGACATTGGGCTGGAAGCAGCAAAGAGTCAATTGGAATATGAAAAAAATGAAGAGCCTGAAACTTTAAAATATTCAGAAATAATGTGGGAATTAGAAAGAAACGCAGATTCTGCTAAACTAAAAATAATAAATGCACAATTGGAATCATACGAACAATTAGTTTCAGAGGAAAGTGAAAAAACTCCTACTTTTCAATTACGCTAATTGAATCATTTTTGTCAACCATCCGCATCTGGGACATCTCCGACTTGTAAGCAAATCCATCTAACTATACCACTTTCAAGGAAGATTGACAGCCCACCGAACGGGAAATCAACGCCCCCTATCCAGCTGTCCAACAGCTGAGGATCGTTTCATTTGCTAATAGGAACCCCAACACTAAATACTTATATCTATAGAAACCATGAGCAAGAAGCAACACGACATCTTCATCAGCTACTCCAGCAAGGACAAGCCTGTGGCCGACGCTGTCTGCCGTGCACTCGAAGAGAGCGGCATCCCCTGCTGGATTGCTCCACGCAACGCCATTCCCGGTATCGATTATGAGGAACAGATTCCGCCAGCCATCAAAAGCAGCCAAGCAATGGTACTCATATTCTCAGCCAACTCCAACATTTCAAATCACGTGCAGAGCGAGGTGAGAATCGCCTTCAATGCAAAAAAACACAGGATCCCATTCGTCATTGACAGCACCCAAATGAGCGATGGACTGGACTACTATTTAGGCAGTTCGCACTGGCTCGTAGCCTATCCTGACTACCGTGAGAAGACCTGCGAGCTGGTCGCTTCCGTCTGCCGACTGCTGGGGAAGGAACACCTTCTGAAGGAGAAAAGCCTTTTGAGAGAAATGGTTAACGAGGAGGCTGTACTAATGGTGGAACCACATCCAATCCATTGCCATGCAAAAACTCTCGAAGGGCATGCTGATACAGTATATTCCGCTGCATTCAGCCCTGACGGAAAGAAAATCGTATCGGCATCACTGGACAAAACCGTCCGCATCTGGGATACAGAAACAGGGATATGTCTCAATATACTGAAAGGGCATGCAAGCAAAGTGCATTCTGCCACATTCAATACTGACGGAACGCAAATCGTGTCGGCATCACTGGACAAAACCATACGCATCTGGGACGCAACTACAGGAGAATGCAACAGACCACTCACAGGACACCCAAGCAATGTACGCTCTGCTGCATTCAGTCCTGACGGAACCCGAATCGTGTCGGCATCGCCAGACAAGACCATACGCATATGGATTACAAGATCAGGAAACTGCCTTGCTATACTCAACGAGCACACACACTGGGTGTATTACGCCACATTCAGCCCTGACGGAACCCGAATCGTGTCGGCATCACTGGACAAAACCATACGTATCTGGGACGCAGAAACAAAAAAATGCATCAATATTCTTAAGGGACACACAAAAACTGTCCGTACAGCTATATTCAGCCCAGACGGGAAGAGAATCGTATCGGCATCACAGGACGAAACCGTCCGCATCTGGGATGCACAGACAGGAGAATGCATCAGAACTCTGGAAGGACATGAAAACTGGGTATTATTTGCTGCATTCAGTCCCGACGGGAAGAGAATCGTATCTGCTTCACAAGACAAGACCATACGCATATGGGATGCACAGACAGGAAAATGCATCAGAACACTCGAAGGACATGAAAAATGTGTTTATTCTGCCGCATTCAGCCCAGACGGGAAGAAAATCGTGTCTGCGTCACAAGACAAGACCATCCGCATCTGGGACATTTCCGACTTGTACCAATAAATAATATAAACCAAGGCCAAGAAGAAACAGAAAATCTTGAAATCATATCTTCTTTTTCTGTCCATTCAGTGTGGAACATCCACAATTTTTGTTTATTTTTGCAATTATAATATAAATCATGTAGAAAATGACTTATCTCTTAAATATAGGCAAATTGAAGAATCTTTTCCAGCACAAGACAGAGGAAAAGACATACTTTGCATTCATCAGTTATAAGAAGGCCGGGGAAGACAGAGAGAAAGCTGAACAGATACAGAATAAACTTCAAAACTACAAGATTCCCAAAAAATACCGCAAGAAGGATGAGATGGGAATCAGATACATGCGTACCATATTCCGTGACGAGACCAACCTGCCTGGACAAGAGGAACTGACTACGGAAATTAAAGCCGCACTTGACAAGTCTGAATACCTCATTGTCATCTGTTCGCCACAAGCAGCAAAGTCCACATGGATTAACGATGAAATTCTTTATTTCACGGGCGAATCCGTTTGCAAGACAATGAAAGAGGAACTAAAGAGGAAGACAGCAGAAGGTCTGATGACGGAAGAGGAAACAAGGAAGGCAGAAGAGGCAATAGCAAAGAAAGAAGAAGGCATCAAGAAACAAAAAGAAAAGATTATCCCATTCATTATCAGCGGAAAACCTAAAGTGTCATTGACAGAAGGAGGAAAACTGACGGAAGAGGAATGCTTTCCGGAAGCACTGTTGGATTTGAAGGAAAAGACATATGCCAACATACAAAACACACAAGAAGAACTTGCCCTGAACAGGGTAAAAGCAGCCCTGCTGGAACAGAATTTCGAACATTTTCAGAAGGCCTTGCGCCGCCAACATATCAAGCAGCGCATAGCCTACGGCATAGCAGCCCTGCTGCTGTGTGCGCTCGGAATCTTCACATGGGACTACAACCGCTCCACCTATGCCTACTTTGCCGACTATGTGGACTGCTACGGAGTGCCCGAGGGAGTGCTTCCGCTGACAGAGAAGCAGGTGGAGAAACGGAATCGGAGTTTCCAGTTCGAGTACCGCCGCATCCCATTCGGAGAGCCCGGCGCATGGAACTGGCGAATCCACCGGGTGGCATACGTCAACTCTGCCCTGCAGCCACAGGAGGTCGGAATCACCGAATGGAAAGACCGCTACCCTATCCTCGAGATGGAATACCACAAGGACAACGGCATGGCGGCACGCATCAACTACTGCAACGCACAGGGGAAAGTGCTGCTGCGCCACATGCTCTCGGAACGCAATGGCGTGCCTGCAGCCGTAGCCGACTTTATCGCATCGCGCGAGCAGCAGGGAACAGGATTCGTGGGCGCAAGTCTCGCCAGCATGTCCATGGGGCAGATGGACGCCAATCAGCAGAAATCGAACATTGTGCGCTATGTGTATGAACGCGACGAGAACGGACACATCGTCCGTCAGACCTTCCACTCCAACAACGACTATCAGCTCTCGCGCAGCGCTGTGAGCGATGCCGACGGCATCTTCGGCAAGCAATATACGCTCGACTCGCTGGGCCGCCGCACACGAGTGGAGTACCTTGGCATTGAAGGCGAAAGGGCATGCACAAAGAAAGGCGTGTCCGGCTATGAGTGCGAGTATGAGCCACATGGAAACATCGCCAGAGCATCCTATTTTGACATCAACGACAGCCTTGTGCTGAACGAACAGATGTGGGCAACCCAAATCCATAAGGTTGATAATGATGGGAATGTCGTTGAAGTAAGTTATTTTGACGAGGAAGGAAAGCCGTGCAGAAGCAATAACGGAATTGCCAAATGGACAAACAAGTACGACGAGCGAGGAAACAGAATTGAATTAGCATATTTTGACGAGGAGGGAAAGCCGTGCATAAGTAACTATGGTTATGCCAAAGTGACACTCAAATACGATGAGAGGGGAAACCAAATTGAAACGGCATATTTCGATGAGGAAGGGAAGCCGTGCTTGGATAAGAAAGGCATTGCCAAATGGACAGCCAGATACGACGAAAGGGGAAACATAACTGGATCGGTATATTACGACGAGAAAGGGAAGCCGTGCAAAGATAAAAATGGCTATGCCAAAGTGACATTCAAATATGACAAGAGGGAGAACATAATTGAACAAACAGTTTACAATGAGAATGGAGAGCCGTGCAAACATATTATGGGCTTTGCCAAAGTGACAGCCAAATTCGACGAGAGGGGAAACCAAATTGAAGAGGCATATTTCGATGAGGAAGGAAAGCCGTGCTTGAACAACTTTGGAGTTGCTAAAGCAATATTTAAATACGATGAAAGAGGAAACAGAATTGAACAGGCATGTTTTGACAAGGAAGGAAAGTCATGCTTGAACAATCAAGGTGATGCCAAATGGACAGCCAAATATGACGAGAGGGG
>CAJGCU010000115.1 GCA_904501945.1 uncultured Bacteroidaceae bacterium | reverse complement strand
GTCAAGGTGTGAATATTGTAAAATATGGCGACGGGCAGGTGAAGAAAATATACGTTAAGTGAGATAATGGAAAATAAGAAGGGAGGGCTTATGTTTGCAACATAATTCCTCCCTTTTTTTGTAGAGTCTTGCTTGTTTGTCTGAACTGCATTAAGGCAGTTGGTCGATAGGTGCAGAAGTGTAATTGTCAATGTTCAGGTGATAATCCATCAGTTGTTTCAGTGTGAACTGAGGTGCGGGGCTGTCGGGTGGCAGCTGCTTGCCTGAGAATTGCTGGAAATAGAGAAGGCATGCATCGCGCCACCATTGTGCGTCTCTTGCCTGGCGCTGAAAGCGTATCAGCTGGCGCTCGTACTTTTCTGCATCAACATAGGGCTTGGTTGATTCCCATGTCTTGACAAATTCGGCAGCTTGGCGAACTCCACGGTCGTAGGTGTAGCAGAGGTTGTCCCACATGGAAAGTCCATTGCTCATTGTGTAATCCCATGGCGTGTGGTGGAACCAAAGCAAGAGGTTTTCTGGACAAGTCTTTATGTTATTGTATAATGTGCGCAATGGTTCTGGATACTGGCTGACGTTGTTTGAGCCTTCGTTGCCAGCTAAGCATGGTTCTGTGTGGTCTGTACGGTTGAATCCTAGTCCGATGCTGTCTGCACGATGGTAGAATTTAGGAAGCCAGTCTTCGCGCCAGCCTCTGGGGTTGCACCATGGCTCGGGGCCATAATGATGTCCTCCTGCGAAGATGTGGTGCAGTCCGAGTGGCATCATGTAATCCACTACTGCCTCGCGGCTTTTCAGGAGCAGTTGAGACATTGGGCGTACGAAGCGTTCATCGTCACTGTAGTTCTTTCTCAAGAAATCCTCTGCAATGTCGAGCGATGAGGCTTCTGTGTCGTTTGCCAATCTGCCAAAGGCATACCAGTTTGCCATGGCAAGGTCGTTGGCGGTCCAGTTCTCAGCATCGCCGATGTTTGCCACACCTGCTACACCAACGAGTTTGGGACGTTCATCAACCATGTTAAGTGTATCGAAAAATTCTCGCCACATCGGAGCAAGGAAACATGTTTGAATACTTCCACCAGTATATTCTTGAGTAATCTGGAATTCAACCATCATCTTGGTCTTTTTCAGCGCAAAGAACAGCGGTGAAACAGGTTCGCGTGGTTGGAAGTCGATTGGTCCATTTTTGATTTGAATGATGACATTGTCGGCAAACTGACCATCGAAATGAATAAATTCTTCATAGGCCTGATTGGCACGGTCGCTTTCATAGGCGTGCTGTACAAGACTTTTCTCTGTATTCTTTTCTCCGCTTTTTGCTGAATAGACAAAGGCTCTCCACATGACGATACCACCATAAGGTTTGAGAGCGTTTGCTAACATGTTAGCGCCGTCCACATGGGTGCGGCCATAATCCATCGGACCAGGCTCACCTTCGCTATTTGCTTTAACCAAGAAGCCTCCGAAGTCTGGTATCAGCTTATATATTTCCTTCGCTTTTTTTGCCCACCATTTTTGAACGTCTTCGTTCAGAGGGTCGGCTGTGGCAACCTCTCCCAAAGCTTTAGGAGAAGCGAAATTGATGGAAAGATATACCTTGATGCCATAAGGACGCAGGATGTCAGCAATTTTTGCCGTCTTTTTCAGCATGTCGCTTGTTAGCATTAACGGCTTAGCATTAACGTTGTTAAGGACGGTTCCATTGATACCATACTCTTGATTGATACGCCCGTACTCCTCGTAGCGTTCTCTTAATTCGACTGGCATCTGTTTTTTTCCTGCTGGAATTTCTTCCCATTTCCAGATGGAACGTCCTGCATATCCACGTTCAATTGTTCCGTCGGGATTGTCCCAGTGATTCAGCAATCGCAGTTCAATTTGTTCAGCCCATATACAATGGCATATTGCTAATAAGAGAGTGGTGAATAGAAA
Organism: uncultured Bacteroidaceae bacterium; assembly: GCA_904501945.1. Taxonomy (GTDB): domain Bacteria; phylum Bacteroidota; class Bacteroidia; order Bacteroidales; family Bacteroidaceae; genus Minthosoma. The sequence continues at coordinate 4,127 of CAJGCU010000115.1, read as the reverse complement.
TTTTCTCATATTTGTATTTGCTTCAAAAAGAAAGATTTAGTCTCTTCTGAAAATATCTCGTGTATATACTTTCTCTTGTACATCATCCAGGCAGGTATCATAGCGGTTGGCAATGATGGCTTGTGACTTATTCTTGAATTCTTCCAAATCATTGACCACCTTAGAGCCGAAGAATGTAGTGCCGTTGGGCAGTGTTGGCTCATAGATGATGACGGTGGCACCTTTAGCCTTGATACGCTTCATGATGCCTTGGATGGATGATTGACGGAAGTTGTCAGAATTGCTTTTCATCGTGAGGCGGAATACGCCGATGACCACATCCTTTTCTACTTCTTCGTTCCAACGTATACGATTAGTATAGCTATAGTATCCAGCCATTTGCAATACACGGTCTGCGATGAAGTCTTTTCTGGTGCGGTTACTTTCGACAATGGCTGTCATCATTTGCTGAGGTACATCTTGATAGTTTGCTAAAAGCTGCTTGGTGTCTTTTGGCAGACAGTAGCCTCCATAACCAAACGATGGATTATTGTAGTGGGTACCGATACGTGGGTCGAGACCAACACCCTGTATGATGGCTTGTGCATCCAATCCCTTTACTTCAGCATAAGTGTCCAGTTCATTGAAGTAAGAGACACGCAAAGCCAAATAAGTGTTGGCAAAAAGCTTAACAGCTTCTGCTTCTGTTAGTCCCATGTGCAGCACTTCAACTTCTTCTTTTATTGCGCCTTCTTGTAGCAAAGTTGCAAAAGTTGCAGCGGCTTCATGCAGTTCTTCAGCGTTCTTCACTTCAATGCGTTTTGGTGAGCCAACAATGATGCGGGAAGGGTAGAGGTTGTCGTATAAGGCTTTGCTTTCGCGCAAAAACTCTGGCGAAAAGAGCAGTTTCATGGCGTAGCCGTATTTGCTGTAGAGGCCTTCCGTGTAACCTACAGGGATAGTTGATTTGATGACCATCACGGCATTGGGATTCACCTCCAATACCAAATCGATGACCTCTTCAACGTGTGAAGTGTCGAAATAGTTCTTGACAGGGTCATAGTTGGTTGGAGCTGCAATAATCACGAAATCAGCATCTTTATAAGCTGATTTCCCATCCAGTGTGGCTGTGAGATTCAAGTCTTTTTCAGCTAGAAACTTTTCGATGTATTCATCTTGAATGGGGGACTTCTTATTGTTTATCATGTCTACCTTTTCTGGCACAACATCTACTGCAATAACCTGATGGTGCTGAGCCAATAGAGTGGCAATACTGAGTCCCACGTAACCAGTTCCAGCTACCGCTATTTTAATGTCTTTCAGCTCTTTCATAATTTTCGTATTCTTGAATCTCTGTTTAGTGATTAAATTTTTATTTTTCCGCTTCTTTCTTGCCTAATCTTTTTCAGATATTCTGATGGAGATATGCCATATTCTGTCTTGAAGTTTTCTGTTAGGCGTTTAGGGTTGTTGTAGCCTAATGCGGCAGAAATTTCTATAATCTGCATTTGTCCACTTTCCAAATATTGCTTGGCGCGTTTCATGCGGATGGTGCGTATGAATTCTGCTGGTCCTTTGCCTGTGATATTGATGAGTTTTTTGTATAGATAAGTACGACTCAACGATAGTTCTTGGCCGAGCACTTCCACTGAGAATTCTGTGTCCGAAATGTGCTCCTCGCATATTCTCAAGGCTTTCTGTATGAACTCCTCATCCACAGATGTGATGGTGATTTCGCTTGGTGCCACATCTATTTTCTCTCGGAATTGCTTTTGGCGATTCTCCTTTTTCTCAATCAGTTTCTTTACTCTTAAGCGGAGCATCTCTACGTTGAATGGCTTGGTAATGTAGTCGTCTGCACCCAGTTTTAAACCTTCCATTTCCATTTCTTCGCTGGTTCTTCCCGTCAGCAGAATGACAGGGATATGTGACCATCTCAAGTTGGTCTTCACGTATCGGCATAGCTCCAAACCATCCATTTTCGGCATAGTGACGTCACTTACTACGAGGTCAATGTTGTCATTGTCCTGCAATTGCTTCAAAGCCTGTTCGCCATCAGAGGCTGTAATAACGTTGTATTCTCCGCGGAAATAGTCATGAACAAAACGGCACATGTCTGCACTGTCATCCACTACCAACATTGTAAATGGATGATTAACCTCTTCCCATCCTTCAGCCTGTGCTTCCTCTGCCATTGCGGCGGCTTTGGCAGCGTTGTTGTCATCTACGCCAGAAGGACTTTCTGGTTCTGTTGGCGTAGGGGGTACTGGGGTGGAGATGGATTTTAATTCCATCGCCATTTGTGGCATAGCGGCATCCATTGGGGTGATGTTTGCTTTCATGCCAACAGGCAGCATGTTGATTTGGTGCAGCATTACCTGTGCATTTCGTAGTACAATCTGTACTCTTGCCCGTACATCGTCTGGCAGCGGTTCATTGACCATTTGTTGCAGAGGTGCTATAATCATTGTGATAGGAGCTTGCAATTCTCTGCTGACTCTGGCAAGTGTCTGCTGTTTCGTGTCGTTTAATTCCTCGGCATGTTTCCGTTTTAGCTCTCTCTCTTGTTCTTCTACTTTCTTGTGGTCACGTCGGATAATCAGACGACAAACAAAGTACATGCCAAATATAATTAGCATTACACAAAATAATGCAGCCCATACAGATATGTGCAAAACGGATTCTCCTACGATTCCAGATGCAGCATTTCCTGTAATGATTAAAATTCCCATTGAATATAACTTTATCTTTTTATCGTAAAAGACAAGAAATCATTGTCTTGTCTTGCTTTTTGTTTATGTTATTAGTTTGCAAATTTAATATTTTTTTTTCATATTTATGTATTGTTTGTTCTTTTTTGTCTTTATGTGTTCGGAAAATGCTTTTTTCCCGTAAAAAAAGTTATAGTAAAATAAAAATATTATATCTTTGTGCTTGAAAATATTAATAAGTGCCTTCAACTTTTCAAAAATGAGGACACGTTGTTGTTTTTGGAAAAATTATGAATATGAAGAAAATAGTCTTAAAATCTGAGTTGGCCTTTATAATGGCTGCACTCTGTTTTTTTGTTGCCAGTTGTTCAGATTATGATAATGGTTTCACAGAAAAGGATATTGAGTTTGGAAAAGACTTCGAGTCCATCTTCGGTGAAGCAGACCCTAAACAGGATTGGTCGATGGCAAATGTGGTGAAGGTGAACGCCGCCGTTTCTGGCAGTTACCTTGAGATTTATTCTGGAGCGCCCGCTATTGCTACCTCCAAGCTTCTTCTCAGCACCAAGCTTGGCGGCTCCGCTTTGGCTTTCAACGTGGTGGATGGCACCGAACAGGTTTATGCCATTGTGCGAGACGCGCAAGGCAAGGCTGTTGTGCAGGGATACTACGATCTTAAAGACAACGCTGTCAGCATCAACGACAAGCCAGTAAAGAAAAAGGATGCAAAGGCTCTTGCAACACGTGCGGCAAGCAATGTGACGAAAGGGGATGTGGTGTCGCCTGGTCTTTCTGCAGAGGATCCAGAAGCGACAGAAACACTTTACTATTTTAATGGTTCGGCTACTCCTTATACTTACAATGAGTTGGTTGAATTGGTTAGGGTAAGAAATAATTATTACTATACAGATCCTTTCTCAAATTGTGTGGTTTATGAGAATGGTACACCTGTCGGATGGGATTTTTCAAATGCGATATTAAACATCAATCAAGTAACACCTGTTGCCGCAAAGATTGAAATCAAACTCACCAATCTCAATAATGTAGAGAAGTGGCCCGTTGACCCATGGGTTCTGTCTGTAGGAAAGGAACTTTTTGGTTATGGAGGATATTTTAAGGAGTCTCAGGCTTATTTTAGCGAAGAAAAGAAGCTGCACTATGGCTCTACCCCTGAAGAGCAGTTAGAGACTATGAAAAAAATTGAAGCAGGTTTCTCTGTTACTACAACGGGAGGAGAAATTAATTTGCCATACATCTATGGTGCTACGGGTATTTATGATCAGTTCGGATATGTTTACTACAAAGATGGCGAAGACCCGCTGAAGCAACCGCACTATATACTGATGGAGAATGCTATGCCACAGGAAAACATTTACTTTAATGGGTGGCAAAGTGCGGGAACAAAAATCTTTAACATGCTGCTTAGTGGTTGGACTG
>CAJGCU010000114.1 GCA_904501945.1 uncultured Bacteroidaceae bacterium | reverse complement strand
AGAAATCCTGTTGGTCAGTATGTGACTTCGTTTAAGGTTCAAGCTCCAGTGAAAGATAAAGCATATTTTCTGCATTTTGGAGGTGTCGAATCTGCAATGTATGTGTGGGTAAATGGCCATAAGGTTGGTTATAGCGAGAATTCGATGTCTCCGGCAGAGTTTAATATCACTCCCTATATTCAGGAAGGTGACAACAAGCTTGCTGTGGAAGTCTATTCGTATTCCGATGGCAGTTATCTTGAAGACCAGGATATGTGGCGCTTGTCTGGAATATTCCGTTCCGTTGACTTGTGGACAAGACCTGATGTTCACATCTCAGATTATGTGATTACAGCGATTCCCAATGAGGATTATTCTAATGCAACTGCAAAAATCAATTTTCAGCTGGCAAATGTGTCGGAGAAGAACAAGAAGAATTATGATCTGAAAGTAGCTGTCAGCGGAAAGGACAGCAAAGGTAAAGAGGTCTCTTACTCTGTTATGAAGACTATCAAGAAGATTGTTCCAGGGGAGGAAACAAATGTGGAAGTAGAACTCAATTTGGAAAATCCTTCTCTTTGGTCTTCTGAAAAACCTAACCTGTATGATGTGGATATCGTGTTGAGCAGCAAAGGGAAGGAATTGGAGCATTTCGAAAATCACCTTGGCGTTAGAAAGGTGGAAATTAAAGGTGAGGTAATTTATTATAATGGTAAGCCAATCAAGATTAAAGGAGTGAACAGGCATGAGTTTCATCCAAGAACAGGACGCACGATGGATAGGGCTACCATGGAACTTGACCTGAAGATGATTAAGCAGGCAAATATCAACTTGGTAAGAACGTCCCATTATCCGGATGATCCATTGTTTTATGAACTCTGTGATATATATGGCCTGTATGTGATGGACGAGGCAAATCAAGAAAGCCATGCCTACGGCTTGAAAAATCGTGAACTTGGAGATAACCCTGATTGGACCAAGGCGCATCTGGATAGAGCTGAGTCGCTGGTTGCTAGAGACAAGAACTGGCCTTGTATATTAATCTGGTCGCTTGGCAATGAAGGTGGGCAGGGAATCAATTCTGTTGCGATGGCAGAAAAGGTTCGTGAGATGGATTCAACGAGATTGGTGTTCAGTGATACGGACCGTGATATATCTGATTTCTATGATGATGGATACATCCACCCAGATAGAGTCGCTGCATTGTCGAAGCAGATTACAGACAAGCCTTTCTTTATGAGAGAGTATGCTTATGCTGGCGGCAATTCGTTAGGCAACTATAAGGATTATGCAGATGTCATCAATGCGGATCCAAGTAATTTCGGAGCTGTAATATGGGAATGGTGTGATCATGGAATAGCGAAGAAACAGGGCAGCAACATACAAAAATATGGGAATGAACCGTTCTCTCTGAAACTTGAAAATGAAGAATACTTTGCTTACGGAGGAGATTATGGTGATAATCCCCATTCGTCAACAACTTGTCTCAATGGTATTGTGCGTGCCGATAGAACACCGCACCCTCAGTATTTTGAGGTTCAGAAAGTGAATCAGTATCTGAATTTTGAATTGGTTTCGTCAAGCAATATCCGTGTCATAAACAGTTATTGCTTTACTTCCGCTAACGAATTCGATTATTTCTATGAGTTTGTGGACGATGGGAAGGTTGTACATTCCAGTGAACAGCCTATTAACACGAATGAGATTCTTGAAATACCAGCTTATGATGATACACAGGGAGAGGTTTTCCTCAATGTATATGCTCGTCTTCGTCGTTCCACGATATGGGCTGATGCTGGTTTCACCGTCGCAAAGGAGCAGTTCCTTCTTGTAGAGAAGCCTGCAGTGAAGTTGGAAGCAGGTGAATCAGTGCCAGTACTGAAGGAAGCCGAGAATTGCTATATGGTTACTGCTGGAAAAGAAGTTTTGAGCATTGAAAAGGCGACAGGCTATTTGATTTCGTGGAAACATGAAAATGCAGAACTGCTCAAGGAACCGCTAAAACCGTATTTCTGGAAGCCGGCAACAGAGAATCAGAAGCACAACAACTACAACCGCAGGCTAGGTCAATGGAGAAATGCTGGAGAGGAAATGAAAATGATTTCCTCAAAAGCCAGTGAACAGGACGGGAATGTAGTATTGTCTTTTGAAAAAGAGATGGAGATTGGCGCAAAATATAGTTTGACCTATAAGATAAATTCAGATGGAAAGATACAGGTGTTTGCAGACTATTCTCCTACAAAAGAAGGATTGCCGCTGATGCCTAAGTTTGGCATGAAGATGTTGGTTAATCCAGAAATGGATGAGATAACATGGTATGGCAGAGGCATCTATGAGAATTATCCTGACAGAAAATCTTCTGAGTTTATAGGGGAGTATTCATTGCCTCTCGACGACTTTGTTGTCAACTATCCTGCGCCGCAAGAGAATGGCAATCGTTGTGATGTCAGATGGATGGCTTTTTCGGATGGAAAACTAAATTTGCGTGTAGAAGGTCTTCAGCCTCTCTGCTTCAGGGCATGGCCTTGGCTCGAAGAGGACATTGAAAAGGCAGGACATCCTTTTGAACTTTCTGACAGGGATTTCATCAATGTGAATATAGATTTGAATATTCACGGAGTCGGTTGTAATGATGGATGGGGGGCACAAACCTTGGAGAAGTATACAATAGACGCGAATAAGCCATATAGTTATGGTTTCATCCTTTCATGTGAAGAAGAGAGTAAGTGACAACATGATGAGAATTTAAACAAAGAACGAGATAACCTGTAAAAGTAAAAGGTGCATCCTGCGGGACGCACCTTTTATTGTATGATGGAGAAGCTAAAATCGTTGTGTCGATTCGTTGAGAACCTTCTTCTCACCGTTTTTTGTTCTTTTAAGGTTTTTAATTTTGTTATTGATGGATATAAACGTATTTTTGCGTATTGATATGCGTTAAGAATATCATAGGCTGCTGAATGTGGCATATTGAAGAAACTTATATGATAACGGACATGAATAATCGTTTTATTTCTATTGCTATTGCTTTTTGTTGTTGTTTTATGGGGGCATCTTATGCTTGGGGTAAAAAAGATAATTTTGCCGTGAAGGTGAAGTCTGCTGTGGAGCGGATTCAGCAGGAGGCAGCAAAAGACCCGGATACGTTTAAGCAGAATGTTGTAGAGCTGGAAGCTGAGTTGGAAGGTCGAAAGAATGTTGTTGACCAGAGTGTTGCAGCTGCGATGCTGGCATCGTGCTATGGCGAGATGCAGTCTCATATTCATGTTTTTGATGCAGAAACCCGAGTACAATTCCATCAGAAGAAAGAGACGTATTTTTCTCGTGTTTTGGCTGATATGGAAACCTTAGCTGAGGCTAAGTCTGAGCCTTATTCTGTATTGCTGGAGAAGGGGAAGGATAGTGATTTATATGAGAATGATATGCTCTCTGTGTTGCTCGATTTTGTAGAAATCCATGCAGGGTGGGAGGCGTATCAGTTGGTAGAGGCATATCAACGTGCTTGCGAAGTGTACAGGCAACGTGGCAACGTCAATGCTTATGCGATGCTGAAAATGAAACTTTGGAGTCTGAAACGGCGGGTGGAAAAACGACATGGCTTTTTGTCGGCAGAGCAGCATAAGGACAGTCTTTATCAGCTGTTGCTGGAAGTGAAAGAGGAAGAAGTTGGAGCAGATGTGGCTTTGGAGTATGCGAATGTGTTGAATAAGAGAGATGAGTCTATTCTTTTTCTGAAATGGGTAGAAGAGCATGTGGCTCGCTCTCGCCGTTCTGGAATGTTGCGTTCCGGGTTGGATGATTTACTGTGTCCGCATGTGCAAGTGGGTGATTTTAGCACATCGCCTTTGTTGGCTGGTACGTCCAGTAAGGTGAATCTTGAGTATTGGAATTGCGAGCGTGTGACTGTGACCATTCGCCATTATATGGGCAGGATTTCAGGAAAGGGAGACGGCACCGGGCTGAAGGAGAATGGTGCTGTGGTGGAGAAGCGGGAGTTGCTTTTGGGTACAGACTCTGCAAATGTAGCTCGAAAGTCAAAGGGACTCCCTGTTACGGGCACGTCAGAGTTTAGTCTGACATTGCCTGTCGGACGGTATGTGGTTGTAGCGGAAGCCGCTGGGCAGCGCATAGTAAAGGAATGTCTAGTTACGAGCTTGTTTTTGGTGGCATTGGGAAAGAAGAATGGCGTGAGTCAGGTATATGTGCTTGACAAAGAGACGGGAAGGCCTGTTCCTGGGGTGAAAGTGCAGTGTCGTAAGCGTGTGCCTTCTGATGAGGAAAAGCAAGAGGGATGGGAGAATCGGAACGTTGTGAGCGAATTGCAGACAGATGCCCAAGGAATGGTTGAGGTACCTGAGGATTTGTGGGTTCGTGCTGTAAAGGATGATGTTGATTACACGTATTATACTCGTCTAGGTAAGAGCTGGACATTGTTGAGCGAGGAGAGGATAAATAAGAACTTGGAGGTGGTGACCGATCGTGGCATTTACCGTCCTGGGCAAACGGTGAAGGGGGCTGTTGTTGTGTGCATCCAGAATGAGGGGCAAGTGAAAGTGTTGCCTTCTGAGCGGTTGCAGGTGGTGGCGTGTGACGCCCTCGGTAAGGAGGTGGCATCTGCGGAACTTGTGACAAATGAATATGGTACTGCTTCCTTTGAACTGGTGCTGCCTGCTGATTGTGCTGTTGGCAACCTGACGCTGAATGCCAAGACACAAGATGGGGCGCTGGGGGTGGCCTGGACGAAAGTGGAAGAATATAAGCGTCCCAATTTTGAAGTTACGTTTACAGGGAAAAAGGCTGGGCGATTTGGACAGCGCATTGAAGCGGAAGGGAAGGCGATGATGCTGTCGGGCGTACCTGTGCAAGGTGCTTCGGTGCATTATACGGTTGAATGTATGGCGGCTCCTTTCAGATGGTGGGAACGCGATGGAAGGTGGATTGAACTCGCTCAAGGGGAGCTGGCCACAGACGAGTCGGGGCGTTTCCTCGTGCCGCTGTCGCTAACTGACGATTATCTGAAAGACGGATGCCCATTGATGCGTTTTCGTGTGAATGCAGTTGTTGCTGATATGAACGGTGAAACGCATGAGGGTTTGTGGCAAATCAATGTGAGTGATGAAGATTGTGTTTTGGAGGTACAGATGGATCGTGAAATTGATTTTGTGAAGAATGGATACTTTCGAGTTGATGCTTATGATGCCAACCGAGAGAAAATCAAGCTTCAGGGCGATTACCAGATTCTTTATGCTGACAGCGCTGTAGCTCAAGGAGTATTTGCCTCTGCTGAAAAGACTGCATTGCCCAAAGATTTGCGCTTGGGCGTTCGTTATACGCTGCTTGCAACAACTTTGGACCGCAATGGCAAAAAAGTCGAGAATCGGAGAGAGTTTATCCTTTACAGCTCAGATTTGCCAGTGATGGATTTGGACAAGGTTGGGACAGGACAGAAACTGAGGCCAGACTGTTGGCAGAAAGAAGACGATTTCTTCTGTACGACTTCAAGAGAGTATGTAAGAGGGGGATATGTGGACCTTTATTTCTCTACTCGGGAGACTGATGCCTATGTTATATATAATGTAAATAATAAGAATGGGCGACTGGAGAGCTATTCGCTGGTGACAGACGGAACGATGCAGCACATACGTTTGAGGCATCAAGAGGAGTGGGGAGAGAAGATTGAAGTTGAGATGATGTATGTGAGGAATGGGCATGTGTCTTTGCTGACTCACAATTTTGTACTGGCAAGACCGGAGAAGGAACTGAAAATGGGATGGGCGTCGTTTCGTGACAAACTGCTGCCTGGACAGCAAGAGCGGTGGACGTTGACCATCGAGGATAAGGACGGAAAGCGTGTGAGTGGTGCTGAGGTTATGGCGGTGTTGTATGATGCGGCACTGGATCGGATTTACTCTCACAGCTGGCTTTTCAACAGTTTTTATCGCGAGCCTTATTTTTATAGGAATTTCGCGAACACAACGACTTCATTCCCTATGTTCTACCTGTCGGGCGATGTGCCAAGAACTGGGGGGTATGTACGTGAGTTTAATAGTCTGAGGGGATTTGTATATGGGCGAAGTCTGATGAATCGTGTCATGATGACCTCTGCTGACATGGCATT
>CAJGCU010000113.1 GCA_904501945.1 uncultured Bacteroidaceae bacterium | reverse complement strand
GAGATGTTCGGCGCAGAAACCATTCTGATGAATCGTTGCGAAACACCAGAGCTGTTCGAACAAACTGTTAAACTCGTCAACGACTTCAAACAATATTTCCTTTCACATGGCGAACCTGTAGGTGAAAACCCTTCACCAGGCAACAAGGCTGGTGGTATTTCCACACTGGAAGAAAAAGCACTTGGATGCACACAGAAATGTGGAAAAAGCGCTGTTAGAGGTGTGCTAACTTACGGTGAACGTCTTACAACAAAGGGGCTCAATCTTCTTTCCGCTCCAGGCAATGACCTTGTAGCATCTACAGCTCTTGCTGCATCAGGATGCCACATTGTGCTCTTCACTACAGGCAGAGGCACTCCGTTTGGCACCTTTGTCCCCACCATGAAAGTAAGCACAAACAGCACACTCGCCAAGAACAAACCAACATGGATTGACTTCAACGCAGGCAGCATAGTAGAAAATAAACCAATGGTAGAAGTATTTAATAGTTTTGTGCAGAAAGTCATTGAGATAGCGAGTGGAGAACAAACTTGGAATGAAAAAAAGAATTACCAAGAAATAGCTATTTTCAAAAACGGCGTTACCCTATAATTAAAACTGACCAGAAAAAGATGAAAGCACTAAGCCCTCTCTTAGTTTTCCTCATTCTTTATCTTGCCACCAGCATTATAGCGCAAGATTTTTATGCTGTTCCCATAGCTGTAGCATTTCTCTTCAGCTCCATCTATGCACTGCTAACCTTAAAAGGAACGATGACCGAGCGCATCAAGATATTCGCTAAAGGGTCTGGTAACTCCACTATGGTACTCATGCTTGCCATCTTCATCCTTGCTGGCGCTTTTGCTGCATCAGCAAAGACAATGGGAGCAGTGGACGCCACTGTGAACCTCGCGTTAAAATACTTGCCAGAACAAACTATTTTACCAGGCATCTTTTTAGCATCGTGCTTCATATCCCTCAGCATCGGCACCAGCTGTGGAACGATTGCAGCTCTCACGCCATTGGCAGTCGGCATTGCCCAACAATCAGGAATCAGTACACCATTGATGGTTGGCCTCGTTGTGGGCGGCACCTATTTTGGCGATAATCTATCCTTTATCAGCGACACAACCATCGTCGCCACCCAAACACAAGGATGCAGCATGAAGGACAAGTTCCGTACCAACATACGCATTGTGGCTCCTGTTGCTCTGCTCATGCTCATCATTTACTTCTTCTTAGGCAAACAAGCTACTACGCTTACCCATATCAACGAAGTCAATTTTTGGCTTGTACTTCCCTACCTCGCCGTCGTCATTCTCGCTATCTGCGGTATGAATGTACTTCTCACTTTAAGTATCGGAACTCTCCTTACAGGCATCATTGGCATCGCATTCCATTCATACAGCATATTCGGTTGGCTTGCAGCCATGAACGAAGGCATGATGGGAATGTCCGAACTCATCATTGTCACGATTCTTGCTGGAGGAATGTTTGAAGTAATCCGTCATAACGGCGGAATCGACCTCATCATTAAGGCTTTAACGAAGCGCATCAAAGGGCAAAAAGGTGGCGAACTAAGTATTGCAGCATTAACATGCCTCGTCAACGTCTGTACTGCGAACAACACTGTTGCCATCATCACAACAGGTCCCATTGCCAAAGACATAGCCAAACGACTTCATATAGACCCCCGCAGATCCGCGTCTATTCTTGACACAGCCTCTTGTTTCACGCAAGGCATTCTCCCCTATGGCGCACAAGTGCTCATAGCAGCAGGACTTTCCTACGTGAATCCTATTGCCATCATCTCTCACCTCTACTACCCCATGCTCATTGGCATAGCACTCCTGCTGGCCATCTGCTTCCATCATCGAACAGAAAAATGAAAAACATACTCAGATTTTTATTCTGTTAATTAAAAGAATAGCCCCCCCAAAAAAAATAGACAAATACAATGATGAAAACTTCCAGAACAATGCTTGCCGTCATGTTAACGGCAGTTTGCTGCACTCACGCAGCAGCTCAAAGATTCCGCGGAGAAAGTTTCCCTGAAGAATCATATGCCCCTGTAACAAACATCAATCGCAATTCCTATCCACGAGTTTTATCAGACAACAGTGTGATGTTTCGCGCAAATGCTCCTCAAGCACAGAAGATACAAATAGACTTGGGTGGCACCAAATATGATATGACCAAGTCTGATGATGGCACATGGACATTAACCACCAAGCCACAGGTGCCAGGATTCCACTACTATTCGTTGATTGTGGATGGGGTGTCAGTGTCAGACCCTGCCAGTCAAACATTCTACGGATGCAGCCGATGGTCAAGCGCCATTGAAATTTCAGAGCCTGGAATGGAAGATTTTGAAGTACAAGATGTACCTCGCGGCGAAGTGCGTACAGTTCATTACTATTCCCAAGTAGATGAGTCATGGCGTCCGCTGATGATTTATACCCCTGCAGGATACAACGAAAACAAACAAGAGTACCCAGTGGTCTATATCCAGCATGGCGGCGGTGAAGACCATCGCGGATGGATGGAACAAGGTCGTACTGCACAGATTATGGACAACCTGATTGCGGCAGGGAAAGCCGTACCAATGATTGTTGTGAGTTCCAACAGCAACGTACAGTCACGCAATGGCGGCATGGGAGGTGGCTACAGCTGGCAAGGCATGCAAACCTTCCGCAGCGAGCTTCTGGAAAATGTTTTGCCATTTGTGGAAAAGAACTACCGTGTCAAGAAAGACCGCAAAAACCGTGCCATGTGCGGTCTCTCAATGGGTGGCGGGCAGTCATTCTACATTGGTCTGCGTGACCCTGAAATATTTGCCAACGTAGGCGTATTCTCTACTGGCATGTTCGGAGGCATTTCTGGAGCATCCAATTTTGACTTAGAAAAAGAAGTCCCTGGCATGATGACCGACACCAAAACTTTTAACAAGCAGTTTGACGTATTCTTCATCAGCTGCGGCGAACAAGACCCACGTATCAAATACACACGCAACATCGTAAAGAAGATGCGCGATGGCGGCGTAGAGGTACGTTTCAACTCCTACCCTGGCGACCATGAATGGCAAGTGTGGCGTAAATCTCTACACGAATTCGCACAATACCTATTCAAATAGCGAACAAAGGATTTTTCACCTATATTTTTAGAGATTATTCAATAGAAGAAAACAGGTGTGTCCCACATCACTAAATTTAACAACATAAATTAGACGGAAAAGGATACAACAAATTGACAGAACTGAACTGACGCAGACAATAGCAAACTCACGTAAGCCTCACACAATGGCTGCAAGGACCGACAGCATTTTCCTTAAGAAACAAACATTTGAAAGAGAGTTCGTTTTATTTGCCCAAGAAAATTCGCTTCATGATTCGATGTCTGCTCGCTTGATAAGCAAGTGTTTGTTCGCTTTGGAATTCCAAGTTTCTTTTGAATTTGCTAATCTTACGCACTGATATCATCGAAAGCCATTTTAGCATTCACCGCCTACATAATATTCAAAACACCGCGTATGAAAATTTTCAAACGCGGTGTTTTGAATATTATGCACACAGTGAACTCATAAGGATTCAATCCTTGTTTTGCAAAACTTGTTTTCGACAATGAGAAATGGATGTCGAGAACTGAGAGAAACGTTGTATATCCAGATTCACATTAAACAGATACGAGCATATCGATTTAGGAGTAAAATTCAATATGTTATTTGTACTTACAAGCAATTTGACACTTTTCCGTCAAAGCTACAATGTTATTTTCCCGTCTTTAACAAAGATAATGCACAATGCTTCATTTTTTTATATTTTTTTTTGTACCTTTGTACGATTTTTAAGCACCTTTTGGCTTTCTTTTTTATTTCAGTATGGATATGTAAATCACATAGAAGTCGCTTACGAAAAAACTACCATACGGAAATTAAAGAAAATACAGAACAGGATAGATATACAAGAACTAAAAGTATCATTTGCAATTATGGGAAATAGGAGCATTGTTTCGATTGCCGATTACGGGAAGGAGAAGATTCAGTATCTGCTCGACATGGCAACAGAGTTTGAGGCGCATCCCAACCGCCAGTTATTAAAAGGAAAGGTTGTAGCCACACTGTTTTTCGAGCCAAGCACTCGTACACGACTTTCGTTTGAAACTGCGGCAAATCGCTTGGGTGCCCGTGTAATTGGCTTTACAGACCCAAAGGCTACAAGTTCATCGAAAGGAGAAACACTGAAAGACACCATCAAGATGGTGAGCAATTACGCTGACGTGATTGTGATGCGCCACAGTTTAGAGGGCGCTGCACTGTATGCCAGTGAAGTGACCGATGTGCCCATCATCAATGCCGGAGACGGCTCAAATCTGCACCCATCGCAAACGATGCTCGATCTCTATTCCATCTATAAGACCCAAGGAACATTGGAAAACCTGAACATCTACATGGTGGGCGACTTGAAATATGGCCGTACCGTTCACTCACTGCTGATGTCAATGCGCAGGTACAATCCCACTTTCCATTTCATTGCACCCAAAGAATTGGAAATGCCAGAAGAATACAAGCTCTATTGTCAGCAAATGGGCATTCGCTATGTGGAGCAGCAAGACTTTACAGAAGACACTATTGCCGATGCAGATATCTTGTACATGACTCGTGTGCAGCGTGAGCGTTTTACAGACTTGATGGAGTATGAGCGTGTCAAGGATGCTTACATCTTGAAAGCAGATATGCTGGGTAAATGCAAAGAGAATATGAAAATTTTGCATCCTCTGCCACGTGTGAACGAGATTGAGTATGATGTAGACGATTCGAAGCACGCATACTATTTTGAACAAGCACAAAATGGGCTATATGCCAGAGAAGCGCTGATTTGCGATGTGCTGGGCATCACGCTGGAAGACATCAAAAATGACAAAACGATTATTGGATAAGAGAGAATAAAAACTCATGATTATTGTCTCCGCCGAACTATGTTTTGCGGTATTTCAGTAAAAGAAACGAATTATCATCAATTATTGATACATGGAACAGAACAAGGAACACTTGATGGTAGCAGCATTAGAGAATGGCTCAGTCATCGACCACATACCAACAGACAAGCTTTTTACAATAGTACAACTGCTTGATTTGGAAAAATTCAAGGAAGAAGTAGTGATTGCCAACAACTTAGAAAGCCAAGTGATGGGCAGAAAAGGACTCATCAAGATTTCAGGCAAGTTCTTTTCAGAAGCCGAAATCAGCAAGTTGGCCGTAGTATGTCCTAACATTCGACTGACTGTCATCAAAGATTACAAAGTCGCAGAAAAACGTGAAGTGACACTGCCCGAAGAGCTGACCAACATTGTGAAATGCGCCAATCCTGTGTGCATTACCAACAATGAGCCAATGAAGACCGTCTTCTACCGTAAGGATTCAGATACGCTGAAATGCCGCTATTGCGGGAAAGAACAGAATTTAAAAGATATTAAATTGAAGTAAATTAATGGCTTGATTCTATTCGAACGGAAATCAATCGGCCAAACAACCCAAGAACTAAACAACTACTCAATAATGAAATTTACAGAAAGAACAAAACTGAACCTCTCTGACGTGAACAAGGAGGTTTTGGAGCAGTGGAACGCAGAGAATACATTCCACAAAAGCATTGAGGAACGCGAAGGCTGTCCTCAATTCATCTTTTTTGAAGGACCACCATCTGCCAACGGACATCCAGGTATTCACCACGTGATGGGCAGAACAATTAAAGATACTTTCCTCCGCTATAAGACGATGCAGGGTTTCCAAGTAAAACGCAAAGCCGGATGGGACACACACGGTCTTCCTGTTGAATTGTCGGTGGAAAAGGAAATGGGCATTACGAAGGAAGATATCGGCAAGAAAATCAGTGTAGATGATTACAATGATGCCTGCCGCAAGAACGTGATGATGTACACCAACGAGTGGGAGGAACTCACTGACAAGATGGGTTACTGGGTGGATATGGAACATCCTTACATCACTTACGATAACAAATACATCGAATCTTTGTGGTATCTTTTGAAGCAGCTCTATAACAAGGAACTGCTCTATAAAGGATATACCATTCAGCCTTATTCTCCAGCAGCAGGAACAGGACTTTCGTCACACGAGCTAAACCAGCCAGGATGTTATCGTGACGTTAAAGACACAACTG
>CAJGCU010000112.1 GCA_904501945.1 uncultured Bacteroidaceae bacterium | reverse complement strand
TTGCGAATGAATTTGTCGTTCTCCTTGTCAAACTCAGCAGGAGCCACAAAGAAGAATTGGGTGAGTGGCCATAAGTCGCTTGGAAAAGAAATGTTGCGTTTTTTCTTGTTGCCTTGTCCATCGGTATATTCGATGACTTTCTGTTTCATCATCCTTACGACTTCTGCCTCCTGCTCTGGAGTCGCCTCGATGCCATTCTCCTTTAGCACCTTATCGAAAGCAGGACACCAGTCGCTGTCAGGACGCTGAATGAGGTATTGATGATTGAACCATGCTGCTTTCACATAGTCGAACTTCGCGCCATTCTTTGAGCATTTTGACAGGTCGAACAGCTTCACCATTTCGTCTAGTGTCATCAGTTCTTGGTCGTTGCCAGGATTCCATCCTAAGAGGGCTAGGAAGTTCACTACCGCCTCAGGCAGATAGCCCTTCTCGCGATAGCCGGAGCTGATTTCGCCGCTCTTAGGGTCGTGCCATTCGAGTGGGAATACAGGGAATCCGAGTTTGTCGCCATCACGCTTTGAGAGTTTTCCGTTTCCTATTGGCTTCAGCAGCAGCGGCAAGTGAGCAAATCGTGGCATAGTGTCTGTCCATCCGAATGCTTCATAGAGCAGAACGTGGAGTGGGGCAGACGGCAGCCATTCTTCGCCGCGGATGACGTGAGTGACTTCCATCAGGTGGTCATCTACAATATTTGCCAGATGATAAGTGGGCAGTTCGTCAGCGCTTTTGTAGAGCACCTTGTCGTCAAGGATGGAAGAGTTAATTTTCACTTCGCCACGGATGAGGTCATCGACCAATACGTCTCTTCCTGGCTCTATCTTGAAGCGAACTACATATTGTTCGCCGCAGGCAATGAGGCTTTCCACTTCTTCTCTAGAGAGGGTGAGTGAGTTGCGCATTTGGCCGCGTGTGGAAGCATCGTACTGGAAATTCTCCACTTCTTCGCGCTTCTTGTTCAGTTCTTCTGGAGTGTCGAAGGCATAATAAGCCTTGCCTGCATCGAGCAGCACCTGCACATATTTTTTGTAGATATCTCTGCGTTCGCTCTGGCGATAGGGTCCATGTTCGCCGCCGAAAGAGACGCCTTCGTCAAATTGGATGCCTAGCCAGTTGAATGCTTCAATGATATACTCTTCAGCTCCAGGCACGAAACGTGTCGAATCCGTGTCCTCGATGCGAAAAATCAGTTCGCCTCCATGCTGCTTGGCAAAGAGGTAATTGTAGAGAGCAGTGCGCACACCGCCTATGTGGAGAGGTCCCGTAGGACTGGGTGCAAAGCGCACCCTAATTTTTCTTTCTGACATAATCTTATTGTTTTGAGGTGACAAAGATACGAAATTTTTAAGTAAATGTGTGAAAAAAGACTGGCTATATTTCCCGATAATGTAAAAATGATGTGAGAAGTGTGAAAAAATACAATTACAGAGTTTTTCTCCCCAATTGTTTTCGTCGTCTACATAATATTTTAAATACTGTGTGCCTAATATTACGTAGGCGGTGTTTTAAATGTTACGTAGGCGGTGTGCATATATGGTGCAGAACGAACGTTCAAAAATTAGGAATGCTATAAAAAAAAGAAATAATTTATATTTTCTCTAATTAGTTCGTCTCTTTGCTGTCAGAGGTTTCAGCGGATTAGCACCTTGTTTGTTAAAAGATATTAAATATAAGTATCTTTCTGCAAGGTATTTATATTTAATATATCTTTGTAGAGAAAAACAATAAAAAAGTCAAAAAGTAAAGTAATAATAAGAATTTCTTGTCAATAAGGTGATTGCGTGATGAAATGGACAGTGTTATCGGATAATAGAACTAGTGATTCTCGTTTGGAAACGGAGCATGGGCTTTCTATCTTGTTGGAAACGAAACAACTTCGTGTATTGCTTGATACGGGTGCAAGTGATGTCTTTGCACGTAATGCGGAAAAATTAGGTGTTGACATCAGGAATGTGGATTATGTTTTCATCTCCCATGGCCATGCCGATCATGCTGGCGGATTGCCGCACTTTCTGGCAAAGAATCAGCAAGCTAAAGTTATTGTTTCGCCAGAGGCCATGAAAGGAACATTCTTCTCCAGACGTTTATGTTTGCACGGCATTACACCTGCTTGGCCTGTTGATTTAGATGAGAGGCGGGTGGATGTAGGGGAGCCAACATGTGAACTGGAGGAAGGGCTTCGGGTGATTGCCCGCATTCCTTCAAATCATCCTGTTCCTCTAGGAAATCAGCGGCTTTATGTGCAGGATGCAGACGGAAATCTTGTGCCTGACGATTTCCGTCATGAACTTGCGCTATATGTGGATGGATTGCTTTTTACGGGCTGCGCACACAGCGGTTTGGAGAATATCCTTGAGTCTTGTCCGTGGCCTGTGCATACGGTTGTGGGTGGATTTCATTTGCTAGATGGGTATGAGTCGGAAGAGGACTTGACGGCTTTGGCGATGAGGTTAAAAGCGGCCTATCCTCATGTGCAATTCTATACAAGTCATTGTACGAGCGACATGGCTTTAGAGGTGCTCCGTCGTGTGATGGGAAAGCAACTTTCCACTTTCAGTTGTGGAAAAGTTGTGCTAGTTTAAGGATGATTGAGGTATCTTTGGCTGTCACCGAAGGTGCTCACGTTCGGAAAAAGCTAAAATATTTTGTTTTTTCTCTCACTTAATCGTACCTTTGTACCCTCGAAATCAACACATCTTTAATATATGAAGTTTAATTTCAAGAAGATTCTGCCAGACGTGTATTGTATCGCTTTGTTTGCGGCAATAGCGTTTGTCTATTTCATGTCTCCAGTGAGCAAGGGCTTTCGTCTGGAGCAGCACGATAGCGGTGCTAATGATGGTATCAATGTGGAAATCAAACAGTATCGTGATGCGCACAATGGGGAAACTCCACGCTGGGTGACCAGTTTGTTTGGCGGTATGCCAACCTATCAGATTGCTCCTTCTTATGATTCTGTGAAGACGATGGCTTTTGTGGAGAAAGCGTATCACCTGTGGTTCCCTGACTATGTGTGGTATATCTTCGCATCGATGCTGGGTTTCTATATCTTGCTGAGAGCGTTTGACTTCCGCCAGTGGATGGCTGCGCTAGGAGCTGTGGTATGGGCGTTCAGTAGCTATTTTTTCATTATCATTGCTGCTGGACACATCTGGAAGGTGATGGCATTGGCATACATTCCGCCGACCATAGCGGGTATGGTGCTATGTTACAGGAAAAAATATTTGCTGGGAACAATCGTGACCGCCATTTTTGCAACATTGCAGGTGCAGGCAAATCATGTACAGATGTCTTACTACTTCCTGACCATCGAAATTCTGATGGTTGTAGCTTATCTTATTCAGGCCATCAGAGAAAAAGAATTGCTGTCTTTTGGCAAGGCTACAGGGGGCATAGCCGTGGCGGCTGTTCTTGCCATCTGCTTGAATGCCAGCAATCTCTATCATACATACGAATATTCAAAAGATACCATGCGTGGCAAGAGCGAACTAGTGAAGCCAGGCAAGGCCGAAGACCAGACGGATAGCGGTTTGGAGCGTAGCTACATTACAGCTTGGAGCTATGGCATAGATGAGTCTATGACATTCCTTATCCCTGATGTGAAGGGCGGTGCAAGTATGCCGCTTTCGATGAACAAGACGGCGATGAAGAAGGCGGACAGCCAGATGAATCAGATTGGCATTTATGGTGCGTTCACTCAGTATTGGGGGGATCAGCCCGGAACGAGCGGCCCTGTCTATCTGGGAGCATTAGTGTGTATGCTGTTTATTCTGGGCCTGATGGTTATCCCGAACAAGCATCCTCTCAAGTGGGCGCTTATTGTGGCAGGGGTGCTGACATTGATGCTGAGCTGGGGACGAAACTTTATGCCATTCACTGATTTCTTTATCGACCATGTACCTATGTACTCCAAGTTCCGCACTGTGGCAAGCATCCTTGTGGTGGTGGAGTTTATAGTGCCTTTCATCGCCCTGTGGGGATTGAAGTTGTGGGTGGAGAAGCCAGAGAAGAAGCCACTCTATGTGGCGACCATTTTCACCGTTGTGCTCTGTCTGATTTACGTGATGTCGCCAGGATTAGGGCATGACCTCGTGAATGCTAATGACAAAGCATCTGTTCAGCAATACGTGGCTGCAGGCTATTTCGATGCGGCTTTCGGCCAGAACATTCTCCGCAGCCTTTCCGAAATGCGCGCAGCAATGGTGACTGCCGATGCATGGCGCAGCATCTTCATCATTATGCTGGGTATGTTTGTGATGCTGTGGTATGCCAAGAAAGGGGCAGGTGACTCGAAGAAGATGACGTTGCTGAGCGTGATTCTTTTGGCCATCTGTCTTGTTGATATGTGGCAGGTAAACAAGCGCTATCTCAACGATGCAATGTTTGTTGCCCCACGTGGCGTAGAGCGTATTCGGAAAACCGATGCAGATACCTACATTCTGGAAAAGAGCGGAACGGGACGCGACTACCGAGTGCTGAACTTTACCGTCTCTACTTTCAACGACAACAATACGAGCGCATTCTATAGCTCCATTGGAGGCTACCATGCAGCTAAACTGCGTCGTTATCAGGAGTTGATAGAAGCGCATATCGCTCCAGAGATGAGCAGGGTCTATGCCGCCATGCGTTTAGCTCCAATGGATACTGTGGCCATGCAGCAGCTTTCGCCCTATCCAATCTACGACCTGACAGCTGTCAATACTGATTCACTCTTCCCAGTCATCAACATGCTTAACACACGCTGGTTTATCTTGGGAGCAGGCGAGAAAGGCAATGTGAAACTTCCAGTTGAGAACGCCACGGCAATGGGTAATGCGTGGTTTGCAACCAACATCAAGTGGGCTGCCAACGCAAACGAGGAGTTGGATGCTCTTGGCCAGGAGAATCTCCGCACCACGGCCGTGGTGGCAAAAGCTGATTTCGGCTTCTTGAAGGCAGGAGGTACAGGTGCTGTAAAACTGACATCCTATGGGGCTAATGAGGCAAAATACGAAGTGGATTCCGAACAAGGTGGTTTGGTTGTCTTCTCTGAAATATATTATCCGGGCTGGACAGCCACCGTCGATGGACAGCCTGTAGAAGTAGGACGTGCCAACTATGTGCTTCGTGCCATCAATGTGCCAGCTGGAAAGCATGAAGTCGTGTTCGAGTTCAAGCCTCAGAGTATCCAGACAACGGAGACCATAGCCTATGTTGCACTTGCAGTCTTGGCATTGCTCATTGTCCTTTCTTTTGTTCTTTCATTCATTAAAAGAAAAAGGTCGTGATTCTTACATTGCTGCAACATGATATTGTCTGGGGCAATCCTGTCGCGAACAGGCAAAAATGGGAAACCGTCTTGCGTGAGCAGGCAGTTAGCGACGTGTTTGTACTTCCCGAGATGTTCTCCACAGGCTTTGTTACGGAACCCCAAGGTGTAGCCGAAGCAGATGGCTCAACACTTGCTTGGATGCAGCGCATGGCACGCGAGTTGAACGCCGCCATCTGTGGCAGTGTGGCAACCGAAGAGGAAGGATACTATTACAACCGCTGTTACTTCGTCAAGCCCAATGGCGATGTCGCAGCCTACGATAAGCGCCATCTCTTCACTTATGGCGATGAGCATCGGCATTATGTTCCAGGCCATTCGCGCCAAGTGGTAGAGTTCCGAGGCGTCCGTTTCCTCCTGCAAGTGTGCTATGACCTCCGTTTCCCCGTCTTCTCGCGCAACAACGAGAAGATACCCTACGACTGTGCCATCTATGTAGCCTCATGGCCCACCACGCGCCTTGCCGTGTGGAACGCCCTGCTCCATGCCCGTGCCATCGAAAACCAGTGCTATGTGGCAGGAGTCAATCGCATAGGCGATGACCAAGTGTGCCACTACAGCGGCGGCACCTTGCTTGTCGACCCCTATGGCAACACCGCGGCGGCTTGCCCGTTGGGCGAGGAGTCGGCTGTCAGGATTGAACTGGATATGCAGAAACTTCGTGATTTCAGAAGGAAATTTCCAGTGCTGAAAGACGCGGATGGGAGATTTTTGCAATGAGTTATACTGTACCCCTCGGGTCCGGCATGTCGGACCCGAGGGGTGCACTATATAATAGATGAGGATGATTTGTTCTTATATCGATAGGTTGCACTTTCGCCTCGTAAGGCTTCAATGCGTTTTCCTGAATTCGTCTAATTGCTTGAAACAGTGCCTGTCGATGATTTCTTCCAATTCGCGGTCAGGGTTGTGCAGGATGCGGCAATCATAGTCGAAAATCATCATTTCACCATTTTCGGCAGTGTAGGGCTGCCAGTTGGGAAGACCTTCTGTGTTCGGATTT
>CAJGCU010000111.1 GCA_904501945.1 uncultured Bacteroidaceae bacterium | reverse complement strand
CTTTCCAATCTGCATAGGCGGCAATTGGTCAATCGCATCTTTAAGTTTCTGTTGATAGGCTTCATCTTCGCCCAAGGCTTTAGCTGCATTGAGCGTGTTTGAAAGGGCATCGAATGCAATCTGGTTATCCATTGTGCATCCAGCCGTGATGGGAGATGACTTTCCTGCTGGTGCAAGCTCTGGACTTACCGAAGGAACTACTACCAGCCATTTGTATGTAGGATGCACCTGCATATAGTCAAGGTAGAAATCAGCCGTTCCCTTGATGACTGGGTACCATTCTTTCAGGAATTCTTTGTCGCCAGTGTACAGATAGTGCTGCCATAGGTGAGTGGCGAGCCATGCGCCTCCGTTGGGATACATGCCCCAGAATGCGCCATCGACAGGGCCTGCAACACGCCAGATGTCAGTGTTGTGGTGTGCCATCCAGCCATCGCACCCGTACATCGTTTGGGCAGTGACAGCTCCCGTCTCGCTCAAGTCCTTAATCATCGAGAATAGAGGTTCTGTTGTTTCCGGCAGGTTGCAGACTTCGGCTGGCCAATAGTTCATCTCAGCATTAATGTTGATGGTGTACTTTGAGTCCCAGGGTGCATCGCGCTTGTCGTTCCATACTCCTTGCAGGTTGGCAGGCTGTCCTCCGGGCTGTGAGGAAGATATGAGCAAGTATCTGCCGTAGTTGAACAGCAGCGCCACCATGCCCCAGTCTTTGCTGCCCGTAAATGCATCCAGTCGCTTGTCGGTTGGCAGCTGGCTGTTTTCTGTTGACGGCAACGTGAGCTTTACTCGGTTATATTGCTTTTGATAAGCCTCTATGTGACGTGCAAGCAGCGTTTCATAGTCATACTTGGATGCTTCGTCCAGATACTTTTGATTCTTGGCTGTGGCATCGCCCGACACGTCGTTGTAGTTCACGAAGTTTGTAGCTGCCGAAATGTATAAAGTGGCTGTTTTTGCTCCTCGCACGAGAATGATGCCGCTGCTGCCGTTGTTGGTCACAGTGCCATCGCTTTCCACGTGATACACGCATTCAGCATTCAGTTTGCTGTTGATGCCCTCGTGAGCCACTCCCTGTATGGTGGCAGAAATTCCCTTTGCGGCTTTCTTGTATTTAGTGCTGAAGGTGCATGAATGCTGGATGGTGAGGCTCATTTCCTTGTCGGACTCAATACGCATCACAATGATTCCGTCAGCCATTGAAGCAAAGGTGGTTTTGGAATATTGGTTCCCTCCAGATTTGAAACTGACTTTGGATAGTGCAGTTGTCAGGTCTAATTCTCGGTGATAGTCAGTTGTCCCATCGGATGGAAGACCCATAAACTTCACTTTCAGGCTTCCAAGCGTGAGATACTTCATGCCGTGAGGCCCTTTGACGAACTGGTTGTTGATAAGGGTTTCAGCCTCAGATTCTTTTCCGTCAAAAATGAGCTGTCTTACTTTGTCCAGATTGTTCAACGACGTGGTGCTGTTGTTGTGGTGGGGACCTCCAGACCAGAATGTTTCTTCGTTTAGCTGAATTTCATCGGTCTGTACGCCTCCATACACCATTGCGCCCAAATGCGAGTTGCCGATGGGCAGTGCCTCCAGCCAGATGTCTGCTGGCTTGTCGTACCATAAACGTTCTGTGTTGTCGTCTTCTGCTATGGCAATCCCGCAGCACAGTGCCATAACCATAAAAAGTAAGATTTTTTTCATAGGAAAAAGTTTTAATTAATGTTACGGCAACAAAGTTACACATTTCCTTCTTATTTTTTCTTATAATAAAGTAACATATATTTACAAAAAAGAGTCTTTTTCAATGAAATGACTCTTTTTATTGGGATGATATGACGGGAATGTATCGTTTCACATGATAGTTTGAAGAAACCTCTCAATTGTTCTGATTCGACATCGTGGGACCACCCCATTCCCATTCTAGTGCATCGCTGAAAACTCTCTTGCGGAATGCAGCACTTTGTACCTCGAAACAGGTGAGACTCTCACCTATACCACAGATGAGAGTCTCACCTATACCATAGGTAAGAGTCTCACCTGTTTCGAGGTACAAAAAGAGCCCCTTTTCGGTTTCTCCCGATGGGCATTCCAGCAACACGCTTGTTCTGGCAAATTCAACAAAAATCCATCGCTTTCACCCCCGACAGATGTGTCCTGTTGTGGATAGTAGTTCTTCCAGCAGAAAAATAACACTTGGAAGGAAAGGCAGTTTTCTTCTTTTGCTACTTTTCTAGGCAATTATGTCATAGTTTCAAAAACTTTCATTACCTTTGCCCTCGACTTAGCCAACCTACGGGAGGGCGGGTCGTGACATCATGGGATCATGTTCCTCAGTCTGTGCCGGTCGAGAACCGCAGAGACACAGGACATTGAAAGGACGTATTCATACGTTATCTTCGACCTCTTCAACTTCGCAACTTGAATTCTGCTAGAAGATATCGCAACGAAGCGTCCACGTAGGGTGTATTATACCCGTATGCTCGTTAGCCACCATTGGCCAGCAGCATGCATTGTCTATAATACCCAACGGCGTGGGCTGGCTAAGTTGCTTATCTTGGCAGAAGGGCAATGCGAAGGCCTAAGAGGTGGGATAAGCGAGGAAGCATTCTCCCACGTCTTTTTTTATCCGTACATTTTAATTGTTAACCGCCGGAAGTAGGGGAGAGGCAAAGGCAGAAATAAAAATTTTAAGATGGGAAATTTTTATGTTCATTACACCCAGCTGAATGTAATTAACAAAATCCTTCAAAAGGATGGAATTCGGTTTCTGGCGTCAAGATTTAATTCAATGAATGACCCTTTTGACTGCAAGTTTGCAACAGATATAGTTTTGCCAGAGGCTATATCTGTTGTAAAAGAACGTTATGGTAAGGATGTTGATGATATTCCGTTGTTTCCGTATGTAATAAGTTTTAGTAAGAAGAAAGATGATTTCAATATGTGGAGATTATACAATTCTGATGTTTCTCTTGTTTTTAATTTTAACGTACAAGACGATTTTGAGAAAATCGCAGATCAAAATATTGAATGGCATGGAGATTGTGAATATCTGAATAGAAACGAGGTGAGGGCTTATGTTATAAAAGAATTCGAAAAGGTAAAAGAAAATTTGTTATTTGATGAAAATAGTATATTAGATATGATACGTTTAATATGTTTTAAGATTAAAGAGCGTAGCTATGAAAACGAAGGTGAAAGGAGATTGATTTCTTGTGATGCTTTTACAGCTAAGGCTAAATATAATCCCGCATCTGCTGATAAATGTGACATAATAGACTGTGAGATACCCGTCGATGTTGGTGTAAGGTCTATTCAGGATGGTAGGATAAAATTCTATAAGGAAATTAATCTGAAAAAGTCTTATCTTCAGGAAATCATTTTGAAAACATACGATAAGAAAACATTTGACCAGCAGAAACGTGATATAGAATTATTGCTAGCAAACAACAATTATGAAGAAATTGAAATAACCCAAACTCAAACATACCCCTGCATTCAATAATGCGAAATGAAAAGAGAATATAATGTTTAATCCTGATATTACAAACAACAATGAAAACCACAAAGACTCTTTTGGCATTAATAGCAATGCTATTGTGCAGTACCCCCAATTTTGCCTTCAAGGTGGATGGCATCTATTACAATTCTCTTTCCTCAACTACTGTGGAGGTTACTTCTGGTACGAATAAATACAGTGGGGAGGTGACTATTCCTGAAACTGTGACTTATGAAGGAAGCACTTATAGCGTTACGAGCATCAGAGACCATGCTTTCGCATATTGCCGCAGCTTGACCTCCATCAGCATTCCGAACAGCGTTACGAGCATCGGAAGCTCTGCTTTCATAGATTGCTCCAGCTTGACCTCCATCAGCATTCCGAACAGCGTTACGAGCATCGGAAGCTCTGCTTTCGGATATTGCTTCAGCTTGACCTCCATCAGCATTCCGAACAGCGTTACGAGCATCGGAGAAAGGGCTTTCCATGGATGCTACCGCTTGACCTCCATGACAATCGGAGCTGGTGTACTTAAAATAGGCTCAGATCAGTGTACTCCAGTAAAAACGATTTGGTTGACAAACACTCCACCTGAAGGTTACAAGTATCTGGCAGGAAGAATTAACTATGTAGCCAATGAACAATATAGTTTTAGCAATATGAAGGTTTACCCCTATCTGAGCTCTTTGTTCGAGGCTGATGGCGTGAAATATGTTCCGGTGAGCCCTGCTGAGCGTATTTGCGATGCGATAGATTGTATTTACGACAGCACAGTTGTGGACATAAACATTACAAAAACAGTGTCTTATAAGGGAGTTGAGATGAAAGTACAGGATGTAATGCCCTATATAGCCAACGGGCAAGGATATGTCAAGGCTATTTCTGTTGCGAATAATGGTCAAATAGGTGATTGTGCATTCCAAGGTTGTACATCACTGGAGACATTGACATTAGGTGAAGATGTTACATCGTTAGGAAGCTATGCTTTTGACGGTTGCAAGAGTTTGAAAGAAGTAACGATTCCTAATAAAGTACAGGCTATAGGAGAGTCTTGTTTCTCGAAGGTTGGCATGGCTTCAATATCAATCCCTGCAAGCGTTGTATCAATAGGAGATGGTGCTTTTGCTGGTTGTACTGTTCTTGCGGATGTGATAATAAAGGACAGGACAACAGAATTGACATTAGGGTCGAATGGGGAAGAGCCTTTGTTTAAGGATTGTCCGCTTGACTCTGTATATATAGGAGGAGATATCAGTTACGATTCTTCAAGCAGCGGCGGATATTCTCCGTTCTATCGCAACAGATCGCTTCGATCGGTTGTAATCACAGGCCTGGAGGAGGAAGTTCCAAATAACGAGTTCTACGGATGTACGAACCTCAGGAACGTGTCTATCGGCAGCAATGTGAAGAAAATTGGCAAATGGGCGTTTAGCGGTTGCAGCAACCTCGACTACTTCTCGTTCGGCAAGAGCGTGGAGAGCATTGGTGAGGAGGCGTTCTCGGACTGTGTGAACATGACACGGCTCATCAGTCATGCGCAGACTCCTCCTGCTTGCGGCACTCAGGCACTGGACGACATCAACAAGTGGAATTGTACGCTGCAGGTTCCTGAGGGGACTAATTCTGTATATAAGGCGACCGACCAATGGAAGGATTTCTTCTTCGTTGATAACATCCCTTCTGCTATCGAACAAGTAGCAAGCCCATCAGACAGCACGGGCGACATCTACGACCTGAATGGAAGGCTGGTGAGGACACAGGCTGAAGGCGTGGATGGCTTGATGCCGGGCATCTACATCAAGAACGGGAATAAGTTTGTTGTGAAGTAATTGCCTGCGCCCATCGGGGCGCTCATCTAAAGAAAGACATGGGAGAACAGTTCATCTGTTTCTCCCATGTCTCTTTGTTTGTATCAGCATGAATAAAGCCTTGTTGATGTGTGGCTCTTCCTTGTCATTTGACTTTCTCAAGAAAATCTCGCAGCTGCTGGTCCTCCACGTCTCCCATCTGGAACTCTTTCTCTGCATCGTCACGAACCATCTTCAGCCATAGCGCATACGCCTCCTCGGCTTCGCGCATCCAATGGTCGTGGTCGATGAAGAGGTTGTTGCCGCAGCTCTGCATGACAAAGTTTGCGTATGACTGCTCGTTCTGCTTGTAGTTCAGATGAATCTGCCTGAGTATTTCTTTCAGCTCGTCCAAGGTGCTGATGTTCCCGTTCCTCACGTCCTTCACAACGCTGTCAATCTCGCTTTTGGGTGCCAGCATGCCCATCATGTCTATCCAGCGGCATCCGTTGGCATCGTTTGTCACAGCCGTGTTGGTCTGAAAGCAATGGTGCAGGAAGAGCTTCAGCGCCAGCTCGTAGTACTGCACGCCTTTGAGCAGCGACGCGCGCTTGATTTTGCAGCCTTGGTATTCGTAGATGTCTGTGTCGGCAGGGTGGCTTTTCTGCAAGTTGTTCAGGATGTCTTTCCCTTCTATGACTGATTGGATGATGTATGGGTTGGGGAAGGCGAAGTTGATGATGTCTTCTCTCGATTCCCGTGGGCGCACATCCCTTTTAGGCCATTTGTTGATGTCGCGCCATGTGCCAACGGTGCGAAGGTTGATGCCTGGCACGAGCCAGGTGTCTTGCCCGTCAGCGATGACGTAGCTGAAGGGGAGTTTCTGCACTTGGGGGTGGCTCTGCACTTTTCCCATGACCATGGAGAATGCTCCGATGTGTGCGGGCCACAGGATGTGACTGCCAGAGGCGGTCTTGCTGCCGCGGTCAAGTGTGCCCCAGTGGATAGGGCCCATCTTGTAGGCGTGGTTGCTCTGGTTGGTGCCTGAGCCTGCATTGTAGAAAGAAAAAGCGCCTCCGATGAGCAGCGTGCTCTTGTGGTGGCTGGTTGAGAATGGGCCGCATAGCGCGGCACAAGACTCTCCGTTG
>CAJGCU010000110.1 GCA_904501945.1 uncultured Bacteroidaceae bacterium | reverse complement strand
TTTCGTGCTTGTCTCATGCTCAAAGAAATGCTGTTTATCAGCAATACATTGACCAGTACAGCGATATGGCAATTGACCAGATGCGTCGCTACAAGATTCCAGCCAGCATCACGATGGCACAAGCCATATTGGAGAGTGGGGCAGGAAGAAGCTATCTGGCGACAAAGGCCAACAACCACTTTGGTATCAAAGTAAGCTCAGGATGGAATGGCGGATATGTAACACGCGACGATGACCGTAAGAATGAGCGTTTTCGCAAATACAAGAATGTGGAGGAGAGTTATGAAGACCACTCCAAGTTTTTGCTGAAGGATAGATATAAAAGGCTATTCGACTTAGATCCACTTGACTACAAGGGATGGGCAAGAGGTTTGAAAGCTTGTGGCTATGCAACGTTGCCTACTTATGCAAACAGGTTGATAGACATTATCGAGACTTACGAACTGCACGAACTGGATGAAGACCGTCACGGCTTAAAGCGCAAGAAGAAAAAGAAGGAGATCGAATATGTAGCTCCACAGAAGCATATTGTAATGCTGGTCAACGGCAAGCAATGCGTGGTTGCTCGCCAAGGAGACACGTGGGAATCTATCGCAAAAGAACTTAAAGTTTCAAAGAGAAAACTTCTGAAATACAACGAGATGATGGAAGATTACGCTCTGCCTGCTGGCATGAACGTATTTCTTGAGAAGAAGGCCAAGAAGGCTGACGCTAAATACAAAGATTATTGGCACAAGGTGAAGCAAGGAGAGTCCATGTATGGTATTGCCCAATATTATGGCATTCGCTTGGAAAATCTTTACAAGATGAACTTTAAGGATGACAGCTATCTGCCTATTGCAGGCGACTTGCTGAAGGTGAGATAAAAAAACATGAAAGTAGTTAAGCCCCAATAGACAAACAGGTTTAACTACTTTTTTTATCTGAAAAACTCAAGAATTCAGTTCTTCCACATATTGAATGAGTTTCTTGTAGAAGGCATGGTGATGCAAAGTCTCTTTATCGCCAAAGATGATTAGTTTCATGCGAGCGCGAGTCATCGCAACATTCATTCGACGCAAGTCTGAGAGGAAACCAATCTCTC
This sequence comes from uncultured Bacteroidaceae bacterium, assembly GCA_904501945.1. Lineage (GTDB taxonomy): Bacteria > Bacteroidota > Bacteroidia > Bacteroidales > Bacteroidaceae > Minthosoma. The sequence continues at coordinate 5,491 of CAJGCU010000110.1, read as the reverse complement.
CTTTGTCATTACTTCTGACAAGGCTAATCATGACGATATCACGTTCTTGTCCCTGAAAACCATCAACCGTATTGACGCTAATGGCATGACGGAAAGGCCGAAACTCTTCACGCTTTCGAACCTGCTGACGCAAGTATTGCATCTGCACTTTATAGGGGGATATGATGCCCACATCAAGCCGTTCAGCAAGAAAGCGCTCTTTTCCTATTTTCTCAATATATTCTTTAAGGGTTTGAAGCACAAGTTCGGCTTCTGCCCTGTTTATACGCCCATGATTCTCGCCAATGAACTCTTCTTTGAACAGAACAGTTTCTTCTTGAGACGTATCGCTTGACATCGATTTTGGGGTAGTCTGTTCATTTCCGTCTATCCAGATGATGGGATGCTCATAGTCAAGCACAGAACGATTTTTCACGCTGGCATCAGATTCCACTTTTCCATTATAAAACCAATCTGAAGAAAACTTGACGATAGCTTCGTTCATTCTGTATTGAACTCCAAGCAAAGTAACTGCTTGTGGCTGATTTTCAACGATGCGCTGCATGAGTGTCTTGCCCAATCCTTGCTTCATAGCTTCGTAGCATTTCACAGTAGGGGGCAACTGCTGATGGTCGCCTGCCAGAATGACTCTCGACGCTCGCCGAATGGCTATCCAGCAAGCAGGTTCTAGCGCCTGTGCTGCTTCATCAATAAACAACGTGGAGAATTTCTGACGGACAAGCAACTTGTTGGCTGCCCCAACAAGCGTGCAGGCAACAACTCGAGCTTCATCGAATAGCTGGGCTGTAATGCTCATTTCTATTTCGTTTGCCCTGTCACGCAATCGAGCTATTTTCTGATGTGTATTGTCACCTCGTTTGCGATTCTCGCGAATTTGTCTAATAGCCTTGCGAATCGTCCATAACTCTGGATAGTCAGGATGACTCTCGAACTTTCGTTCATAAGTATAAGAAAGCATCTTGTCATTCACACGCGTGGGATTACCAATACGCAAAACAGGAATTCCGTGGTCAACCAGCTTTTCGCTAATCCAATCGACAGCCATATTACTTTGGGCACATACCATAACTTGCGTTTCACGACGGAGTGTCTCGTAGATAGCTTCAACAAGCGTGGTTGTCTTTCCCGTCCCAGGAGGACCATGGACAACTTCTACATCTTTTGCCCAAAGCACTTCATTGACGGCCGCTTCCTGCGTAGGATTAAGCCACGGAAACTGCATAGGGTTAAATATGCGTTTCTGGGGCTTCTGATGCCCTGAAAATATGGCTTTCAAATCCGCTAAACGATTGTTTTTGGCATTAATAGCATCATCAAGAGCATGAAACATAGACTTATAAGATGTTTCGTCAAAATAAAGTTGTACACCAAGATTTTCCGTATTCTGAATGTCTATTAGTGCCTGAGAAGAGGGGAGGGTAACCACCATACGAGAACCATCCACATAAGAAACAGAGGATGAGAAAGAATGATAGTGATGGCGGCTGGAGGTCTGTTCTGCCTCAATGGAGAAAAATTGCACAGGTTTTCCATATTCAAACAGATGCTCAATGTCCTCATTTTCGTTGCCTTTATTGATAATTTCTACAACAAGCTGATTGAGTGAATTGTAATAACTTTTTCCTGTCTGTATAGGATACCAGCAAATACCTCTGTGTATTTTCCGCTGAAGGCTCATCTTTTCTGTTTGAACACGAAACTCTTCCTTTTCTGCTTCGTATTCCATCTGGAGAAGCTGACGCAAACGCTGCAAGTATAGTGTGTTATTCTGCATATCAGTTGATGTTGAGTTGCAGAGCGTCAAGGAAAAGCGTTCTTGTGCTATTCTCAATTCTATTCTGCTGACACAGCACAGCTAATTTTTCTCCAAAATCAGCAATGATACTGCTGGTTGCAATAGGGCTGATTCTCTGATAAGCGTCCATCATTTTTCCATCAATGATTAAGACTATAGAAAATAACACATTAGCTATTTCATCATTACAATCAGACGCCAATAGCTTAAGAATATGTGTCATCGCTTCGTCATTTTTCGCATTTGCGATGAGACACCATGCCAAATGCCTCAATACAATCGAACTCTCGTCAAGATAAGTCGCCTTGTAGAGCAAGGGAAGCGCTTCTTCAAACCGCAGGCATTGCATAAGTGCCACAGAGGTTGAAAAAAGATATTTGCTATTGTCAGGACTTATCTCAAGCAAATTCTTATGATATTTAGCGGCTTCTTCCATCTTCTGTTCTGAAAAACAGAGTGCTGCCAAGTGGCTGAGCGTCCATTTAGAATGTGGCTTAATGTTGTTTGCAACGGTGTAAGCATAGATGGCTTCTGTTTTCTCGTCAAGCTTTTGATGGCAAAATCCTTTCTTTTGCCATATATCTGCCAAATGGTCATCAAACTCGTTTTCTGCTAAGATATTAAATATCTGGAGTGACGCCTTATAAAATTCTTTTCTCATCAAGAAATCAGCATATTGAGCCAAATCTTCTTTCTGAGCACAAAGCAGTTCCTCCATCCATGGATTGCTAAGAGGTGTCAACGGATTTTTCTTCAAGATGTCAAATGGATTTTTGAACTGCTGCTTGTACGGATAAGAATGAAAGAATCTATAGAGATCAAAAATATAATGACGCCGAATGTCCTTCTTGCTTGTACGTAGTCCTGCATTTTCTGACAGTTCATCGATATCCATGTCGCTTGGAAGTTGACTGCTTACCTGAGCTTCAATAGCCGCTTCTCCCATTTGTCCAAGGTTGGAAAAAGTGAAACACAGAGAATATTTGTCGCTATTGCAGAAGGGGCTTCCGTTCAACATCAGCTTGATAAACTTTCCAGTATTGCCGTTAAGTATCTTTTTGAGCTCTGGAGTATGGATACTTTCAAACGAAAAAGGGTAGAACCAATGTGGTATCTGATTAAAGAAAGAATAACCTTTTAGTGTAGCAAAGGAAGCATAATAGACATCTGCACCTTCTAACTGCAAATCAGCCATTTCGTGCATTTTCTTATTCATGTTCTCGTTAACCATCCATTCAGGATTCTCTCCGTTCTTCATCCATTCATTGGCATCAAAATTCTGTTCAGGAGTCCTTTTCGACATAGCACCTCTCATCAAGACAGGCATGATATCGTTACGGATTTTAGAACTCACGCTATCGGTTGTACAGCTCATTTGCAACTGCATCATGACCGCATACACATCGTGCAGGAAAAGTGCATCGTCACGATAGATGCTAAGCCTATTTTCAATATCAGAACAAGTTTTTATTTCTTCAAAATTGATATAAAAAGCCAACAAGAATCCAATGAGCGAACGCTGAGATATCTGATCGTCATCAAAAAGATAGCAATCCAGCAAGAACAAGAGTTTGGCTTTATCAGTGAACTCGAACAGAGATAATGTTACAGCACTAATAAAGATGGCTTTATCATCACCGCTAATGTGTTCAGAGAAAATGAATTGATTAGCCTGACCTATATCTGTATTTTGCCATAATTCGCTTGTCCATATCCAATTAAAGAGATTCTGAGAAGCTGATTCGTGCAGGGTTTCTAATCTTTCCATTTGGTGCAGACGAATGCTCTCACGGAGAAGTTCGTCATTTCTCACCTTTTTCATTTCTAAAGCAAGTTTCTCCATGTCACAAACAATACTTTCGAAAGAAGGAACATTATCCAAATTTCTTCTTGCTTGGGTATATTTATCAGAAGGGTACTTCGCCATTCGTTCAAATCGTTCTAATCTGCTTACAATGATTTCCAACTGAAAACAGATGTCTTGGCGAATCTTCTCGCTTTGCGAATCATGAAGTCCTTGCAACATGAACTGCATCATCTGCTGATAAGTCATCCACAGATTGTCAACCTTTTCTGTAAGAGACCAAATACCCACGGAAGACACCTTACGCCTAATTTCAGGAAAGGTTTCCGACAAATTAAATTCTTTCAGCTTTGATGCAATACTACGGTAATCCATGTCGTCCTATTTGATAAGTCCTCGTCCTTTTGCCCAGCTTTTAATATCCTGCGTGATTGAATCATTTGGTTGAGTGCTTGGATTCAATGTAGTATATTGAAACAGCGTATCAGTAATGAATTGACGATGAGATTGAGGCATATAGCTTAATCTGTTAGAAATACTGTCTGCATTCAACGCTCTTACTGCCGCATCATATACATCCTTAATTTTCTGCATTTCCTCTTTTCGAGTTTTATAAACAGAATCGTTAAAAAGCACACACATTAGTCCTTCTACTCCAAAATCCATCGTGCTTCCTAACCTTTTAGCTCCTTTGGCAACAGCCTCGCTTGCATATGGTTCTGGCAGTATAGCACCATCATACTGATTCTGGTCAACCATCAGCGCACGAAGCTTTATGTTATTGATTTGCGGCTTGTTGAGGTCAATACTATTTAGTTTTGCAGATGCTAATATTTTATCTGCAAAATAATCTATAGATGAGTGGCGAGTGACGCCTATAATCTTTTCTTTAAGGTTTTCTGTATTCTGCAGTTGAGATTCAGAAGCAGCAACTAGCCACAAACGTAATTCGCCAACCATTGCAACAGGCATGGAATCTGTATTCCCATTCCAAATAATACATGCCTTGACCCAATCTGTGACAATTCCATCAATGCAACCATTCATGAATGCAGTATCAGCATCCATCGCTGCATCGAAAGTAACGAGGTTCATTTTCAAGCCATAAAAGTCGAACAACCCAACAGAATCAGCATAATAAAAAGGCAGACAATCAATTGTGGGCAAGACTCCTAATGTCAATATGGTAGAATCTTTACCGTCAGCCGTATTTTTTGTCTGACCACATGAAGCAAATGCCACAGCAATGAGCAAGGATGAAATAAGGGAAAAAAGCTTTCTCATCTTGTTAAAAAGGGCAACCTGTTTCAAGCGTGAAGCAAGTTGCCCTATCATTTTGTTTTGTTTCTCTATAGAAAGTTCCTATAGACGTTTCATGTTTAATCAGCCCTTTACAGCAGCAACGCCTGGAAGAACCTTTCCTTCAATTGCCTCGAGAAGAGCACCACCACCTGTAGAGATGTATGAAACCTGATCAGCAAGACCGAACTTGTTTACACAAGCAACAGAATCGCCACCGCCAATGAGTGAGAATGCGCCTTCTGCTGTAGCCTTTGCAATAGCTTCACCAATTGCACGAGAACCTGCAGTGAATTCATCACACTCGAAGCACCCTGCTGGACCATTCCAGAGAATTGTCTTTGCGCCTTCGATTGCCTTAGCAAACTTTTCTCGGCTGATTGGACCTGCATCAAGACCATCCCAGCCTTCTTCGATTGCGGTAGAAGGGAATACCTTTACTTCTGCACCTGGCTTCACTGAGAATGAAGAGAAGTCGTAGCCTGTGCAGCATACTGAATCTTCACCAAGAACGAGCTCTACGCCATTCTTCTTTGCAAGTTCTTCAACGCCAAGAGCAACATCAAGCTTATCGAGCTCTACAATAGAAGCAC
>CAJGCU010000109.1 GCA_904501945.1 uncultured Bacteroidaceae bacterium | reverse complement strand
CTACGCCTCATTTCTTTCAACGATCCTGAAAATCAGGAAGGAGAAGGAGAACAGGAAAAGCCTGATGAGGGCGAACAAATGGGTGCATTCTATGACGACGGCATTGATGACAAGAAAGACAAGAACACCCTACGCCTCTATGCCAAAAAGAACGGAAAGTATATCGGAACTGCCATTTCTACATGGAAGAACGACATCACAAATACAAACCTTGCTGAAACAAAGGAGGCTGGCCAACAATTCAATATGCTTGTAGCAGAAAATGAGATGAAGTGGGACGCACTGGAGCCATCACGCAATTCTTTCACTTACGGAGGTGCTGACAATTTGGTCAACTTTGCCCAACGCAACAATATGAGAATGAGAGGGCACTGTCTGGTTTGGCATTCACAACTACCTACATGGGTGAGCAGCGACGGAAAGAAAAACGACAAGAACTGGAGCCGTGAAGAAGCTTTGAAGATTATGGAAAATCACATTGCCAATGTACTGAAGCACTTCAAAGGAAATGTGGCAGAATGGGACGTCGTAAACGAATGCCTGAGCGACGACCAGACAACGGTACGCTCCAACCCAGACGGATATGACCTTCGCGAAAGCGTATGGATGCGTGCCATAGGCGAAGACTATATCGATTCTGCTTTTGTATATGCTCATCGTGCCGACTCGACCATCGAGCTGTATCTGAATGACTATGACGTGGAATTGCAAGGAAAAGCGAAATCAACGGCTTTCTACAACCTCGCTATCCGTCTGAAAAATAGTGGGATTCCTATCGATGGCGTAGGCTTGCAATGCCACTTCTCGGTAGGTGATGTGGATTCCGTTAAATTGGCCAAGACCATTCAGCGTTTTGCCGATGCAGGACTGAAGTGCATCATCACAGAATTGGATATGGGCATTTCTTCCACCTCGGCAGAGAATCTTGAAGAACAGGCACGCAACTATCGTGTCATCACAGACATTGTGCTCAACAACGACAACTGCCCAAGCCTCGTAATCTGGGGACTAAAGGACAACAACAGCTGGCGAGAAGCCTCTCATCCGCTGCTTTACGATGCAGGATTAGGCAAGAAGCCTGCTTACTATGGCGTTCGTTCAGCCCTTCGTCATCGAGTGTTAGAAGCAGAGAAAGCAACAGGCATTGAGGCAATACAGAATAGCACTTCTCCCAACAAAAACGAGGTGTATGACCTCAGCGGGCGACGGATAAACTCTCTGCATCTTACTCCTGGCATTTACATCAAGGAAGGCAAGAAATTTATAGTCAAGGAATGACACATATTTATATATAGGAATCAACAAATTCAGAGATTCCCGACAAAACAAGGTCTTACCTTTAGAAAAAATATGCTTGAGTTTCTTCAAAACGGCTATTTGTAACTTTTTTTCAATGAAATTGCATTTTTTCTTGAAAAACATTTGCTGATTTCCGAAGAATGCTTACTTTTGCATCCAGAATTCAAAAAGAAAGAAACAATGAGCACATTCTTTAACACATACTTTTTTTACTTTTACTTTAACAAAAAGTAAGAGCAGGAAGTCATGTGTTTATAGAAGTATCAGAAAAAATAACAATTAAACCATAAGGTCCTGCTTAATCAAGCAGGACCTTTTTCATTGGCATGAAAAGAATTGCAATACAAGGAGAAAGAGGGTCATTCCACGATGCAGCAAGCCACTGCTACTTCGAAGGGGAAGAGATTGAACTCATCTGCTGCAATACATTTGAAGATGTATTTGAGGAGATGAAAAAAGACTCAAATGTCATTGCCATGGTAGCAATAGAGAATACCATAGCTGGTTCGTTGCTGCACAATTACGAACTGCTGCGCGACAGCGGAATGCAGATTGCAGGTGAACACAAACTGAGAATCTCACATTCCATCATGTGTCTGCCAGACGAAGACTGGAGCGACATCAAAGAAGTAAATTCTCACCCTGTTGCCCTGATGCAGTGTCGCGACTTCTTGAAGAAACACTCTGACTTAAAAGTTGTAGAGGCCGACGACACTGCTGGTGCAGCTAAAGCTATCAGCATGAAGCAGATGAAAGGACATGCAGCCATTTGTTCGAAGTTTGCCGCACCTTTATACGGTATGAAAGTATTGGAAGAAGGTATCGAAACCAACAAGCACAACTTCACCCGTTTCCTTGTACTTGCAGACCCCTGGATTGCAGAAGAGCTAAGCCAGCCAAGCCAGTCAAACAAGGCTAGCATCGTATTTAGCCTTCCTCACAACGAAGGTTCTCTCTCCCAAGTGCTGAGTATTTTCTCATTCTACAAAATAAACTTGACAAAAATTCAGTCACTGCCCATCATCGGACGCGAATGGGAATATATGTTCTACATAGATGTGATGTACAATGACTATACGCGCTACCGACAGAGCATTGACGCAGTTCGTCCGCTGACCAAGCAACTGAAGATTTTGGGAGAATACAAGGAAGGAAAAAGTACAATAAATAATTAAACAGATTATGATACAACCAGCAAACAGGCTCGCATCGGTAAACGAGTACTACTTTTCAAGAAAATTGAAAGAAGTAGCACAGCTGAATGCTGAAGGCAAGGATATCATCTCGCTTGCCATCGGTTCCCCAGATATGCCACCCAGCAAAGAGACAATCGAGGTACTTTGTGAACATGCAAAGAAAGCTGACGCACACGGCTATCAGCCCACAGTCGGCATTCCTGAATTACGCCAAGCAATGGCTGTTTTTTATCAGAGATGGTACAACGTCACGCTTAATCCTGCTACTGAAATCCAACCTCTTATCGGCAGCAAGGAGGGCATCCTGCACGTGACTCTGGCTCTGTGCAACCCTGGCGACAAGGTGCTGGTACCCAATCCTGGCTATCCTACTTACACCTCATTGAGCAAAATTCTAGGCCAAGAGATTATAAATTACGACCTTCTGGAAAGTAACGGATGGCAACCAGATTTTGAACAGTTGGAAGCCATGGACTTGACTGGCGTGAAATTGATGTGGACCAATTATCCCAATATGCCAACAGGAGGACGTGCCACACGCGAACTATATGAACGTCTAGTCGCGTTTGCGCAGAAGCACGAAATCGTCATCGTGAATGACAATCCCTACTCTTTCATCCTGAATCGCAATGAACACCTCAGCATTTTGCAAGTACCTGGAGCAAAAGAATGCTGCATAGAGTTCAACTCCATGTCAAAAAGCCATAATATGCCAGGATGGCGTGTAGGCATGCTGGCTACAAACAGCACATTCGTGCAGTGGATTTTGAAAATAAAAAGCAACATCGACTCAGGCACGTTCCGACCTTTGCAACTGGCGGCTGCACAGGCCTACGAAAACACGGAGGAATGGCACACACAAGCCAACATCGAAACGTATGCCACTCGTCGCAAGATTGCAGAAGCCATCATGACCACCCTCGGATGCACCTTTGACCCTACGCAACAAGGCATGTTCCTTTGGGGACGCATTCCCAACCATATTCCCGATGTGGAAAACTTGACTGAGAAGGTGCTGCACGAGGCTCGTGTCTTTATCACTCCTGGCTTCATTTTTGGAAGCAATGGTAAACGGTATATCCGCATCTCGCTTTGCGCTAAGGACGAGAAAATGATAACCGCCCTGAAAAGAATTAAAGAAGTATTCAAAAATTAAAACTTACATCATATGGAATTAGAATTAGAACCTCTGAATTTGCCAAGCGACAACGAACGCCCGTTTGTGATAGCTGGTCCATGCTCTGCCGAAACCGAGGAGCAAGTGATGGAAACTGCACGTGAACTGGCCATGAAAGGCTGTCACAATTTCCGTGCAGGCATTTGGAAACCACGCACAAAACCCGGAGGTTTCGAGGGACATGGCGAAAAGGCACTGCCCTGGATGAAACAGGTGAAGGATGAGACTCACATGCTCATTTCCACAGAAGTGGCAACACCTGAACATGTGGAGCTGGCACTGAAATACGATATAGACATCCTTTGGATAGGCGCACGCACTACAGCCAATCCTTTTGCCGTACAAGCTCTTGCCGATGCCTTGAAAGGCGTGGACGTCCCAGTGCTTGTGAAGAATCCTGTCAACCCCGACATAGAATTGTGGATTGGCGCATTGGAACGTATCAACCAAGCAGGCGTGAAGCGCATGGGAGCAATCCATCGCGGCTTCTCCAGCTACGAGCAGAAAATTTATCGCAATGCTCCAATGTGGCAGATTCCCATCGAGCTACATCGCCGCATCCCTAATCTTCCTATCATCTGCGACCCATCGCACATCGGCGGCCGTCGCGAGCTCATTGCGCCACTCTGCCAGCAAGCTATGGACTTGGGATTTGACGGGCTCATCGTTGAGGCGCACTGCAACCCCGACAAGGCATGGAGCGATGCCAAGCAACAGGTTCCCCCAGAAGTGCTTGACTACATTCTCTCTTTGCTTATCATCCGTGATGAACATACTACTTCTGAAGGTCTGACCAGTCTGCGCAAACAGATAGACGAACTAGATAACCAAATTATGGATATCTTAGCTAAACGTATGCGTGTCTGCCGTGAGATTGGCCACTACAAAAAGGAACACAACATGACAGTACTGCAGGCCAATCGCTACAATGAAATACTGTCGAAACGCGGTGTACAAGGATCACTCTGCGGAATGGGGGCAGACTTTGTTGCAAAAGTATTCGAAAGCATCCACGAGGAAAGTGTACGCCAGCAAATCGAAATCATCAATAAGTAGAGTCATGAAAATTCTGATTTTAGGTGCCGGAAAGATGGGAGCATTCTTTACAGACCTGCTATCGTTCGACCACGAAGTAGCGGTGTATGACATTGATCCCAAACGACTCCGTTTCATGTACAACACCCAACGATTCACATCGCTGGACGAGATTGACAAATTCGAGCCTGAACTAATCATCAACGCTGTCAGCCTCAAATACACGCTAACGGTATTCGAACAGGTTATCCCACATTTGCCCAAGTCGTGCATTCTCTCCGACATTTCTTCTGTAAAAACAGGATTTAGAGAGTACTATGAAACGTGCGGCTTTCGCTATGTGAGCACCCATCCCATGTTTGGTCCCACATTTGCCAATCTCGGCAAACTGAACGACGAGAACGCCATCATCATCAACGAAGGTGACTATATGGGGCGATGCTTCTTCAAAGACCTTTATTCACGCCTCGGACTCAACATCTTCGAGTACACATTTGAAGAACATGACCAGACTGTGGCTTATTCACTATCCATCCCCTTCATTTCCACCTTTGCCTTTGCTGCCGTAATGAAGCACCAAGATGCCCCTGGAACGACGTTCAAGCGTCACATGCAAATTGCTAAGGGCGTCCTCTCAGAAGATGACACTCTTCTGCGTGAAATCCTCTTCAATCCCTATACGAAAGGACAAGTGGAACAGATTCGAAGCGAGATGAAAGAAATTATCGAGATTATCGATACTCGCGATGAAGAACACATGCAAAAATACTTGACGAAGATTCGGAAGAATATCAAGTAACTTATTTATTCCGACATCGTCCATCAATCAACACATCCCTCGGGTCCGATGTAACGGACCCGAGGGGTGTGCCATATCGTACCCGAGGGGTACGGCAAAAACGGAGTCACTTCGTTTGGAACTCTCCACAGAGCTGCTGAAGGAGTTCTGGATTGAGGTCTAATGCCTTGCGCATATCATCGAGCGCTCCTGCCTTATCTCCTTTGTTCATGCGTAGCGTGCCACGAAGCTGAAATATTTCAGCATCATCTGTATGCAGCGTGTTGATGAGAATGTCAAGGTCAGCCATGGCATCGTCAAACTGCTGCATCTGGCAAAGAACAAGAGCACGCTGCTTATAGGCAGCAGAATCTGAAGGATTTGCAGCAATTGCCTGTGTGGCCTGCGCTATGATTTCGAATGGATTCATATATCTATTATCTATATCATTTATTAAATTTTATCTTCATCCCATCGACCACCAGCAATTCATCTGCAGCCATGCAACGAACCGCTTCTTCAAGAAGAGGCGTCTGGATGGGAAGGCTTTTGAGTTCGGTCAAGCGATGTTCTTTACCATCTTGCAGAAATTCCGTAATCATCTGAACAGCTTGCTTAACATCGTTACATTTGTTTACATGAGCCTTTTTGCGAGCAAGACATACGTCGCACTGTCCACAATCAGCGGCATCTTTCTCACCGAAATAACTGAGAAGCATACGGCTGCGACATTTTTCCACAGAGGTTACATACTCAGAAATTTCATCAATACGTTTTTGAAAATCCATTTTCCGTTCTTCGTAAACAGACGGAGAGAGATTGACAGAATCTGTTTCAACACGTGCCATCGTATAGCAAACCACAGGTGTCTTTTTGTGCGGTATGAAATCAATGATACGATGATGATGCAAGTCTTTCAGAATATGATAGATACGTTCTGCCGACAATCCTGTCAGATGAGCAAGGTTTATTTCTTCTATATAGACAAAGTTGGCAAAAACACCTGGATAAGTACGCAAAATAGTCTGGATAACCAAATCCGTATCGGCATCCATCTCATAGATTCGGTAAAGTTCCTCCTTTTTCAGGATGAAATGCAAAGCCGACTTAAACT
>CAJGCU010000108.1 GCA_904501945.1 uncultured Bacteroidaceae bacterium | reverse complement strand
CGTCTTGACGATGTCTTCTGCTAACTGCTTCTTCATGTCGCCGTAGCGGATGGACATGTCGTTCCACTTCTCGTTGAAATAGTCGTAAGTGTCTTTTGACGAGGCAATCTCCATCAGCGTGAAGAGGTTCTGAATCACCTCAGGCTTCTCTTGGTTGGGCTCTGTTGGACCCGAGTCTGTCACGGCGCGCTTCACCTTCTTCTCGATAGATTTGGCATCTTCGTAGAGGTAGATGCAGTTGCCTTCAGACTTGCCCATCTTGCCAGAGCCGTCCAGTCCAGGAATCTTGATGGCATGGTCGCCAAAGTAGAAGTTCTGAGGTTCGGGGAAGAACTCCACGCCGTAGATATTGTTGAAACGGCGGGCACACTTGCGAGCCATCTCCATGTTCTGCTCCTGATCCTTGCCCACAGGCACTTTCGCTGCCCGGTGCTGAAGTATGTCGGCAGCCATCAGCGTAGGGTAGGTAAGCAGACCAGCATTCACATTGTCAGGCTGCTTGCGAGCCTTCTCCTTGAAGGTGGTCACGCGCTCCAGCTCACCGAGGTAGCAGTTCATGTTCAGATAGAGATACAGCTCGATGGTGTCGGGCACGTCGCTCTGTATGTAGATAGTTGACTTCTCAGGGTCGATGCCGCAAGCCAGGTATTCAGCCAAGATAGTGCGAGCCGATTGCTGTATGTCTTCAGGCTTGGGGTGAGTGGTAAGCGAGTGCCAGTCAGCTATGAAGTAGTAGCAGTTGTAGTCCTCCTGCATCTTCACGAAGTTCTGCACTGCCCCGTAGTAGTTTCCGAGGTGAAGGTTCCCCGTAGGGCGTATGCCGCTAAGTACAATCTCTTTCATGTATTTATTTTTGTATTTTTTGCAAAGGTACGGATAAGTGAACGAAAAACCAAACTTGTTTGGGTTTTTCTGAGTGGGAGTACCTTCGATGAAAGTCAAAGATGGCTTTTAGCATGGGCAACTCAACTTTCTCTATGGTTCTTCACTTCTTCCCCATCCACCTTTTCCGTTCCCCCTCCGCCATCTTTTCAATGGCGTATCTGAGCGTGGTGCGGGACATCTCGTGTGCATGTTGTTCGAGAAAGTCGCGGAGAATATCCATGCTGATGCGCTTTCCCATCTCGCGGAGCATCCATCCGACAGCCTTGTGCATGAGGTCATGAGGATGATGCAGGTGCATCTCTGCATAGCGGAGACACCACGAAGGGTCGCCCTGCTGCGAGGTCTTCCATGTGCAAACCATGCTGATGCGCTGCTTCCAGAGACAGGGGCTTTGTGCAAGGGAGTCCAGCACCTGTTGCTTGTATTCAAGATGAAGTCCTGCCGTTTTGCCGCCCAAGCATGTGGGGAGCAGCAGCCAATGTCCGATGACTTTCGGGGCCGACATGTCCACCAAGTCCCAATTGTTGGCTTGTTCGGCATACTTCAGGTAGAGCGTCACGATTTCGTCCCTTTGACGGATGGCATCAGGGTTGTTGATGAGGCGCTTCGTTGCCAATCGCTCAAACTTATTAACGAGCAACAACCATCCGCAGAGCCTCACCTCGTGCCAATGGCTCTTCAGCAACGTGGGAATCTCGCTCAGTGGTGTGTCCTTTGCCGCTTTCACCACCTCGCGTGTCTGTGGCACTTTGATGCCCAAAAACTCGTCACCCTCGCCATACTCACCTTTCCCCGTCTTGAAAAAGCCCATCAACACCCGCCGCTGCTCCTCGTCGTGCAGTGACTCCATATATTGAATAATGTCTTGGGCGGTAGTTATTGTTTCCATGTGAATGTCTTTCTCTGTCATGGGGAGCATAAAACAATTTTTTAGTTCATTTGGATAAATAGGAATTTACTTACTTATGTACCTTATAGCCCCTCCACTGCCGAAGGGATAGTCAGAGACATCTTTATTAAGATATGTGGAATCATTGAGTAGTTTGCCTTCAAAGATGCAACGGTCAGACTTGAATTTCGTACCATCTTCCGCTACATCTGTCCATTCCCAAGATGTTATTTCTATTACGCTGCGGACAACACCTTTGTATACACCAAGCACGTATTTAATCTTTTGAGGCGCATTCTTACCGATTTTCCAGTACTTGCGAGTAGCCTCATAAATGTCAATTCTGCGATATACCCCATCGGCTATTGTTTGGTCAAAACTTTTGTTTAGACTAACTAAAAGCAATGTGTCCTCTTGATTTACTTCTATTTTCATACAGTTGTATATTGAATCAATTTCATCAACATCTTTAATACCCTCGTCCCATTGATGGTGACCAGCAACAATATTTGCCAATATATTTGTTTGGTTAAACTTGCTATATGTAAGCACGTCAATAAGCACAGATTCTACAACATACGCAGTATCTTCATTCAGATTGTGCCGTAAAATGTAGAGACCGACTTGTTTACCATCTCTTATAATACTTCTTATAATATCAAGTTTAAGACTTTGGTCTTTATCGCCTAAAGCATCTTTTGCATGTTGAAAAATCCTATTCCCTTTTCCCTTCCCTATATAGAAAATCCTATTATCTCTCGGATCTATTAAGGCATAAACATAATATGCCAAAGACTCTATCGTTTGTTGATTAAATGCATTTATCTTACTCATAATTCCGATTTATCCTTATTTCAATATCTTCTTAATTTGCCCCTCTGTCGCCTCTGGCAGCAGTTGGTGCAGGTGGTCGTACATCAGTTGGTAGGACTCTTCGGGGGTGTGGGAGCACTCGCAGGCTTCGATACCGAGGAGTTCTTCGGGAGTGGTGAGGAGGGAAAGTCCCCATCCGTATTCACGACCATGCTTGTCCAGGGGATAGACAAAGTCTTCGGTGACGATGCGGCATGCCATCTGGAGACGGGTGACGTAGCCATCGAACTTGCTGCGCATCTTGCTTCCCGTGAATCCGCAAGCGTTGCGGAGGTCGCGGGTGATGAGGCTGCCCTGTTCGTTCAGCGTGGCGAGGATGGCATCCTCAATCGTTCCCTTTTCGGGAACAGGGTTTTGGCTGCGCCGCCAGTTGAAGAAGTCGGGCCACCACTTGCGGCTGATAAAGCCCGCCTTGCCTGCAAAGAACTTGCCATAGACGCAACCGCCCTCCTGAATGATAGGCCCTTTCCATTGCCACAGCGGCCACTCCCATCCGCCATCGGGGAATACGGTGTAGCGGCATTCTTCCGCCATCAGCGCCTCGGCGCTGTAACCCCGTATGCCGCTCTCCAGCAGCGGCAGAAAGCCCACCCGCTGGATGCACTCAATCAGTTCTGGGCAGGAATGTATCTCGTGCAGCGTTTGCTCTTCGTTCCCTGTTTGTGAACTTTGAAAATAGTCGGAAAATGCGCTCAAGTTTTTAAGGTTTTTAAGTTTGGGCAATCATGGTGGTGGGAAACTCTTCCGCTCGCGCAACAGCCCGATTGTAAAACTTTACAAAATTAACTCTTCTCTGCCTATTCTCAAAGTTTTTCTGTATCTTTGTGGCGCTAAATTTAATATTCCGCATGAAGATAGGCATTTACGGAGGAAGTTTCAACCCCATACATAAGGGGCATACGCAGTTGGCGGCATCCATCGTGTCCCAAGGGCTTGTAGATGAGCTGTGGCTGTTGGTTTCGCCGCTCAATCCATTGAAACAAGATGTTTCGACAGACATTGCAGCATATGAGCATCGGCTGCAGATGGCACGCTTGGCAACAGAGAACGTCCCAGGCCTCGTTGTCTCTGACTTTGAGCGTCAGCTGCCCATTCCTTCCTATACTTTCAACACTCTTGGCGAACTCCGAAAGGCTTATCCCCAGCATGAGTTCCTGCTTGTCATCGGCGCAGACAACTGGGAGCGCTTTCCCCGTTGGTATCATGCGCAAGACATCATCGACACTTATTCCATCCTCATCTATCGCCGTCCTGGCTGTCCGTTGGACGAGGCTGCCCTGCCGCCCTCGGTGCAGATGGTCACCACGCCGCTCTACGACATCTCTTCAACAGAGATAAGGGAGTCTGTCAGAAAAGGGCAGGTGCCGACAGAATGGGTAGATGAGCAGGTGGCAGAATACATCGCCGCGCATCAGCTGTATCGCTGACCCATTCTGAATGCCATAGCAATGCCACGAGTGCCATCAGCCATTCGTGGCATTGCTGTTTAGAACCTCCAGCGCACTTGCACCTGCAGGTCCTCCCTGTGGCTGCTGTCAATCATTTGCAGCCCGCTGCCAATGGTATCACGGTTTAAGTATTTGGTCATGCCCAGCTTAGCGTTGAGAAAGAGCTGGTTTTTGATGATAGGGATGTTGGCGAGGAGGGTAGTGCGTATGCCCTTATAATAATAAGATGTGGAACCGTAAGAGTAGAGCAGCGTCGGTTCGTAATTGTACACGCGTGCATTGTAGCTGTCTGTGTCGAAATAAGTGAATCCGAAGTCGATGCGGCATTGGCGCTTGAGGCTTTGCCAGCGTATATTTCCGCCAACCGCAAAGCCGTATTCGTTGGGATTGTTGCCGAATGTCACCATTGTGCCTGTAGCTGATGCTCGCAAGGAAACTGAAGGGGACAGCTTGCAGTTCAGTTGCAGTTTGAGGTTTTGGTTGGTGTTGTATTCGAGGACGGTGAGCTTGCTGTCATTTCTGTCGTAGGTGAAATCCTTCTGCTTAGACTTGATGCGGTATCTGGCTTGCAGGCTCCATTCGTCTCGGGGCGAGTACACGACTTGCACCACCCCTTCGTATCCGTATGAACTGCCCGACACCCCTTGCTTCATCCATGGGAAATGCATGGCATCGACATACGTGTCGATGAGCAGATTTCTGAAGGCGCTTGAACTCCATCCCAGAAAAATCCCGTCCTCGTTTTGTACCGATGCGTTCTCTCCGAAAGCCTTTCCGTTGATGCTGACGAACTTTGCACCGTAATGCCTGCCGATAAGGGTCAGGGTGTTGCTACCATCCACTCTCCACCTGATAGAATTGAGCGTGGCAAACCCATTCTGCTTGTCTGTGGCGCTGTAAGCCGTTTCCCCTCCCAAAGTGATGGCGTTAAGCCGACAAGAGTAAGAGAGGCTGCCTACCAGAAAATCTTTTCCGCTGGCGTTATAGAGTCGGTAATATGACGATTCTGTATCGTTCTTGGGAGCAAGCGGAACCGAGAAGTGTGTGGCTACAGCAGTAGCGGACAGCTGCAGGAAGTCGTTTGCCCAATGCACGTTGCCTCCCACGTCTGTAATTCCCACGTTCCCTTTCTTGCTCCGTTCCAACTGGGTGCGGTGCAGCCCGTCCGTCTTCAGCGAAGAGATGCCGGCAGAATCCTTGCTGTAGGTTCCATCTCCTTGTCGGCGAGAGGCAAAGGCTGATAGCGTCCAGTCGTTCAGCCTCAAGGTGGTGCCTCCTCCCGTGAAGTACTCAGCTTCTGCTGTGGACGAATGCTTTGTGATGCCAGCATCCATTTTGTCTACGGAATTAATCATCATCATCTTTCCGAACTTGGCAGATGTGTTGACCGCAAGCCCTTTCCCAAAATTGATTTTATAGTTTCCGACGATGGCTCTCTTGACCACTCCTATGTCTTGCAGCATGATGTAGCCAGCCACATGGTCAATGCCCCTTTCTCCTGCATCCTTTTCCATCTGTAGGCCGGCAGACAAGTGGTTCTTGCTGGCAAAAGCGTATCGGAAAGCATGGTGAAGCGGGTCGCCTCTATATACCTTGTTGGGTGACTTGTCCAACACCTCCTGAGGAAAGTCTGCGAATCCTGCCCGTTGGTAGAAAGGAATGTCGCTTCGAACCACTAATTCATGCTTCCCCTCCTTCAGCAGGCTTTTAGCGGTGATGTCCGGTCGCTCTACCTCCATCATGGTCTTGGGGCTCACCCGTACAAACAGCTTCAGCATCTCCCTGTCGGCTCTCCCCAAACTGCTGATGAACATCAGCTCGCCTAACGAATAGACAGGCTTGTTCTTTTCGATGTAACGTGTGATGTCGCTAATCTGCTCTTCGTTCAGAAATGGCAAAACAAACAAGTCTTCCTGTGCAAGCGTGTTGATGTCCAAAGGATTGCTGTGCAATTCGAAGAGCTGCTCCATCAGTTCTCTGTCCATGCTTTCCTCTTCTCCGTATTCGGTTGCCATCAAATCGACAAAATATTCCCATTGCATTGGGGATTCATTCTCTGCTGTCTGGCAGACAGCATGGCTAACGGCAATCAATAGCAATATGAGGAAAAAACATTTTTTCATATCCTTTGGCTTTTCCTCACAAAGATATGACATCCCCATCACATTTGCAATCTTTTTCTCTTCAACTTTATATCGTGGGCATGAAATGGCCTTTTTGTGGAAAGAAAAAATCCTCT
This sequence comes from uncultured Bacteroidaceae bacterium, assembly GCA_904501945.1. Lineage (GTDB taxonomy): Bacteria > Bacteroidota > Bacteroidia > Bacteroidales > Bacteroidaceae > Minthosoma. Next base: position 286 of record CAJGCU010000108.1, on the reverse strand, counting down.
TCCGATGTCCTTAAAATCTCTTCACTCTTTGTCTTCAAAAACGCTGCGCTTTACACCTCAAAACCGGTGAGAGTCTCACCGATGGGGAGGCACAGAAAGACATAAAATGGAGATGCTTTCTGAGGCGCTTCTCCAGACGTTGATGTTCTCCTAAACACGCACCTCTTTGCAATCCGTTTGCAAAACTTTTTCCGTTGTTCTTTTCTGACAAAAAGTGTATCTGTTAGGTTTATTTCATTTGGAATTTGGACTTTTGGCAAAAACTTAAGAGGTTTTCTTTGTAGAT
>CAJGCU010000107.1 GCA_904501945.1 uncultured Bacteroidaceae bacterium | reverse complement strand
GGAGGCGGCGGGTACGGATATGAAGGTGCGGGGAGTTGATGTGTCCCGCAGCGGAAGTGCAGGCGTTGCTGCAATTTGCTTAAGGCATGCTGGTGCCTTTTTTCTCGTTCTTTTGGTTCGTGCAAAAGAATGCCTGGCCCCTTTTTGGAGGTGTGCTATTTTATGTGTACCTTTGTGACTGACTTTTAATCGTTTCATTTTATGGCTTATTTGGAAAACAGATATCCGACTTTACGAGAAACTAAGTTTGTTGATTTGATGCAGAAACGTGTTTTTAACGTTCTTATTGTGGCAAATCCGTATGATGCTTTTATGCTGGAAGATGATGGGCGTGTGGATGAGAAGATTTTTGATGAGTATGCCAAACTGGGTTTGCGCTATCCGCCTCGTTTCAAACGTGCTGCTTCAAAAGAGGATGCTGAGAACTTGATTAAGACAAAGTCTTTTGATCTCGTGATTTGTATGCCTGGTACGGATAATAATGACGTTTTTGATATTGCTCGCGATATCAAAAACGAGTTTCCTGCATTGCCAATCGTGGTATTGACTCCGTTCTCGCATGGCATTACACGGCGAATGGAGAATGAGGATTTGAGCACGTTTGACTATGTGTTTTGTTGGCTTGGAAATACGGAACTTTTGTTGTCGATTATTAAGTTGATAGAGGATAAGATGAATCTGGAGAATGATTTAGCTGCAGGAGTTCAGATGATTCTTGTCGTGGAAGATAGCATTCGTTTTTATTCTTCGTTGCTTCCTAACTTGTATCAGTTTGTGCTTCAGCAGAGTCTGGAGTTCGCAACAGAGGCTCTTAATTCTCAACTTGAAATGCTGCGTATGCGTGGCCGTTCAAAGATAGTGCTTGCTCGTACCTATGAGGAAGCTTGGTCTTTGTATTCGCAGTTCAGCAATAATGTCTTGGGTGTGATTAGTGATTGCCGATTCCCAATGGCAGAAGGTGATGTGGAAAAAGATGAGCTGGCAGGTTATAAGTTGTTGAGTGCGATTCGTGGAGTGGATGAATATGTGCCGCTGGTTCTTGATTCGAGCGAGGTGGACAAGAGGGCTTTTGCAGATAAGTGTAAGGCTGCATTTATTGACAAGAATTCTAAGAAATTGAGTCAGGATATAAAGGATGTACTGACCAAGCATTTCGGTTTCGGAGATTTTATCTTTCGTAATCCAGATACAATGCAGGAGATCGCTCGTGTATGTAACTTGAAGGAACTTCAGAATAATATTTTTTCTCTCCCTGCTGACTCGCTGAGTTATCATCTGCGTCACAATAATGTATCTCGTTGGTTGTCATCACGTGCCATATTTCCTGTGGCAGAATTTTTGAAGAAGATTACTTGGAAGGTGGAGAGTGATGTGGATGCGCATCGTCAATACATCTTTGATGCAATTGTCAGTTACCGTAAGATGAAGAATCGTGGAGTGGTGGCTATATTCAACCGTGACCGATTTGACTGCTATAGCCAGTTTGCTCGTATTGGAGATGGGTCGTTGGGAGGAAAAGGTAGAGGTCTTGCTTTTCTTGACAATATCATTAAACGTAGGACTGATTTAAATGATTATGAGCATGTTGGTGTCTCAATACCTAAGACGGTGGTTCTTTGTACTGATATTTTTGATGAGTTTATGGAGAACAATGGGCTTTACGAAGTTGCTTTGTCTGATTTGCCTGATGAGGAAATTCTCCAGAGTTTCTTGCGTGGACATTTGCCCGAGAATCTTGTTTATGACTTGATGTCATTTATTGATGTGGTGAATGCTCCTCTTGCCATCCGTTCTTCTTCTTTGCTGGAGGATAGTCATTATCAGCCATTTGCTGGTATTTATTCTACCTATATGATTCCTTGTGTTGAGGATAAGTATAAGCGTCTGGAAATGCTCTCTAATGCTATCAAGGGAGTGTATGCCAGTGTCTTTTATCGTGCGAGCAAAGACTATATGGTTGCTACGTCGAACGTTATTGACCAAGAGAAAATGGCTGTGATTTTGCAGGAGGTTGTTGGCAGGGAATATACAAGTGGCTTCTATCCTACAATTTCTGGTGTGGGACGTAGTATTAACTATTATCCGATAGGTGATGAAAAAGCTGAAGAGGGAATAGTAGAATTGGCTCTTGGTTTAGGAAAGTATATTGTAGATGGTGGACTTTGTCTTCGTGTTTGTCCATCTCATCCTGACAAGGTGCTGCAAACTAGTGAAATGGAAATTGCTTTGCGTGAAACGCAAACGATGTTTTACGCATTAGATCAGCAATTTACTTCTGCTCTTTCAGCAGATGGAGAGGAGGGATTGCAGTTTAAGGTAGATGATGCTTTCAATTTGAAGAAGGTGACAGTTCGGGATGCCGATCGAGACGGCTCATTGCGTTGGATTGTTTCCACTTATGACCCTTATGACCAATGTATCTATGATGGCTATTATGAAGGTAAGAATCGTAAAATCATTTCTTTCTCTGGTGTTCTGCAGAACGGGGTGTTTCCTTTGCCCGAATTGCTTCGCAAGGTTTTGAAGTATGGACAGGAGGAAATGGGACGCCCTGTTGAAATTGAATTTGCGGTCAACTTGCATGACGACAAGAGTGGGGAATTTTTCTTGCTGCAGATTCGTCCGATGGTGGATAATATGATGCAGCTGGATGAAGATATAGTGAATATCCCAGATGATGATTGTCTTATTCGTAGTCACAATGCCATCGGGCATGGCATTGTTAATGATGTGTATGATGTGGTTTACGTCAAGACGGACAATTATAATGCAGCCAACAATTCTATGATAGCGGACGAGGTGGAACGTATTAATCGAGGTTTTCTTCAGCGAAGCGAAAACTATGTGCTGGTAGGACCCGGACGATGGGGGTCAAGTGATTCGTGGTTGGGTGTTCCAGTTAAATGGCCAAACATTTCGGCGGCCAAAGTGATTGTTGAGGCGGGATTGCGCAATTTCCATGTTGAGCCCAGTCAGGGAACGCACTTTTTCCAAAACCTGACCAGTATGGGCGTTGGATATTTTACTGTCAACGATTTTCTTGGTGATGGCGTTTATAATCAGTCTGTTCTCAACGCCTTGCCTGCCGTAGAGGAAACGGAGCATGTGCGCCATGTTCGTTTCGAAGTGCCGCTTACCATCAAAATTGATGGTATGAAGAAAGAAGGAATCGTGTTGTTGCCTTTGTGAAAGGCTATGGCTTAGTCATTTTGATGACATCGGTGGTAAAGTCAACAACAGCAAGGCGATGGGTGACGAAGATGATGGTACTGCCTTTGAAATGCTGCTTGAGGTTTTCAAGCAGCTTTTTTTCTGTCTCAATGTCGAGGGCGGAAGTCGCTTCGTCAAGCAAAAGCACCTTGCAGGGATGCAAGATGGCGCGAGCGATGGCAATGCGTTGTGCCTGTCCCTCTGACAGCCCACCGCCTTGTTCTGCACACTTGGTGTCAAGGCCGTCAGGAAGTTCAAAGACGAAATCGGCCATGGCCGTGTGCAGAGCCTGCCGCATATCGTTTTTCGTCGCATTGGGATTGCCCATCAGAAGGTTTTCACGGATGCTGCCCGAGAAGAGTGTATTTCCTTGTGGTATGTATGAAAAATTGTTGCGCAGTGTAGCTGAAAGTTGCAACGACTCTTGACTGGTGTATGCTTCTCCGTTTCCTTCGCAGGGTGAGATGAGTGCCAAAATCAGACGTATTAGGGTTGTTTTTCCTGTCCCCGTCTCACCCAGTATCGCCGTAAAACTACCCGGTTTGAAGTCGTGTGAGAAATTGTTAATGACAGTGTGTTTGTTGGAAGGGTAAGCATAAGATACGTTGTTGAATCGGATGCCAATCTCGCCATCCAAATGTACGGGCTCTTTTTCTTCTTCCAGAGGCAATTTTTCCAGTTCCATGAGTCGTTCGCACGATGTCATGCTGTTGACGAGTACGGGCAGTAGCCTTGCTGCATCAAGCATGGGACGCTGTATACGGCTGACGAGCTGCGTGAAAGCCATTAGCACACCGACTGTAATAAGTCCTTCCTGTAGTTGGAACAGCCCAAATACGAGTGCGGTGAGGAATGCGCCAGTGAATCCGATGTTGACCAACGATTTGGAAAGGATGGTAAATTTCGCTCTGCTTTTAATTTGTTTGCGCAACAGGTTTTGTCTCTGCTCCAGACGGTTTGCCATAGTGCTTTCTCGTTCCAGTACTTTAATCACCATCTTGTGGATGATGCTTTCTTGTATGATGGATTGTATGGCAGAATTGCTGTCTTTGATGGTGCGTACGATGCGTCGCATTTTTTTGAAGTAGATGCGCGAAAAGAGAATGAAGACGGGGGATGCAATAATGACAATGATGGCCAAATTGCTGTCCATGATATAGAGATAGATGAACGAAGCAAGCAGTTGGGTAATGACGATGATGACTGTTGGCAACACTTCTGTCATCAGGTGTACAATGTCATTAACGTCGCTAAACAGTCGGTTTAGCACATCTCCGCTGTGATATTTCTCTATGCCGCTCCACTTCCCCTTGAGCAAGCGATGGAAGAAGAAATGCTGTATCGTGTTTTGTGTCTTGACCCCTAACGCAGCACTAATCCATGTTGAGGCAATGTGCAATAAAAGCTCCAGCAAGTAGATAATGCCCAATGCAATGGCTGTCCATAAGATACTTCCTTCTTTAGAGTGAGTCGCGATGTCGGTGAGTGAGCGTATGGCATCGACACTCAACAGCCCCAGCCCGACTTGCGCTAGACCAATCAGCACATTCAGAATGGCTTGCGTTCGGCAGACTTTGTGATGCTTCCATAGCCATGGCAAAATCTGCTTGATGGGATATTGCGACCGTTTCTTTTTCATGCTGTTATGCTCTGCTGTCGGCTCCCCACATCATTTTCCTTCTTAATGTGGTATAGAAACTTTGTCCTTGTCGAGTTATCACATTGATACAATAGGGTGCTTTGTGTATCCGCAGATGGATGTTGTCGGGGTAGCTTTGGCTTCGTCCGTCGAGCGATATGAGAAAACTGCTACTGCGGCTTTCCACTTTCAGCGTGATTTCGCTGTTGTCGCATAGCACAATGGGGCGCATGTTCAAACTGTGTGGAGCAACGGGGGTGAGACAGATGGTGTCGCTCTGTGGCACGATGATAGGACCGCCTACGCTGAGAGAGTATGCCGTACTTCCTGTTGGAGTGCTAATAATCAGTCCGTCAGCCTGATAGGTGGTGAGATGCTCGTTGTTGATGTCTGTGTGGATGGATATCATAGACGAGATGTCGTGCTTCAGAATTGCAATCTCGTTGAGCGCACAAGGATAGTCTTTCAGTTGGAATTCATCACATGAAATTTGCAGTACGCTGTGCTGTTCCACATTGAACCGGCCAGCATAAATATCTTCAATGGTTTCTTCTATGCTGTCGGGAGAGAAACTTGCCAAAAATCCTAGTCGACCAGTGTTGATGCCGATGATTGGAATCTGCTTGTCTCCCACTCTGCTCGCTACATCCAGAAATGTTCCGTCGCCACCTACACACAGCACGTAGTCTGCTGTGAAATGGTTGTCTTTAATAATTTCACATTCAGGAATATCAATTTTCAGATGTTCGTGCAGAAAAAGATAAAACTGTTCAGATATGGCAATGTCTGCCTCCTTTTCTCGTGCCATAGTGAAGAACTTTTGTACGGAGGTACAACTGTGTTCCTGATACACGTTGCCAAAGAGTGCAAACTTCATTTTTTTAGTCATATTTAAGAGTTTTTATTTGTCTTATGCGTGAAAAAAGCGTACTTTTGCAAAAGAATCATACGCAAAGGTACAGATTTTAATTGACAATAGGCAATTGGGAATTGACAAATTGCGTATTGAAGCAGATATTCGCTAATTTCTAATTGATAATTTATACTAAATTAAAGCATTATGGAAGAACTCAGCATTCTTGAGCTCGCATCGAAAGGTGGATGGATTATGGTAGTCCTTGCCCTCCTCTCTGTTATTGCAGTGTATATTTTTGTAGAACGTTTCCTTGCTATTCGCAATGCCGGCAAGGATGACAAGCTTTTCATGGATCGCATCCGTGATTATATCAAGAACGGTGATATCAAGTCGGCTGTTAACTTTTGCCGTGTGACCAATACTGCTTCTGCACGTATCATTGAGCGAGGCATCAGTCGTATTGGTAAGCCTGCCGCAGAGATTCAGACTGCTATCGAAAATACAGGAAACCTTGAAATCGCTACCATGGAAAAGCGTCTTCCCGTTCTGGCAACCATTGCAGGCGGTGCGCCGATGATTGGTTTCTTGGGCACTGTGATTGGCATGGTCGAGGCTTTTTGGCAGATGAGTAATGCAGGCGGCAATATCGACATCAGTCTTCTTTCTGGTGGTATCTATCAGGCGATGATTACCACTGTCGGCGGATTGGTTGTAGGTATTATAGCGCTGTTTGGTTATAATTATCTTGTTGCCAAGGTGGATAGCGTTGTTAACGAGATAGAGGCAAAGTCTTTGACTTTCATGGATATCGTAAGCGAAGAAGAGTAGTCGCCTATGTTTAAGAGACGTATTAAGGTCACTCCGACGTTCAACATGGCGTCAATGACCGACATTATATTCCTGTTGCTCATTTTCTTTATGATTACGAGCACCATGGTGTCGCCCAATGCAATCAAGGTGCTGCTGCCGCAAGGAAAAAAG
>CAJGCU010000106.1 GCA_904501945.1 uncultured Bacteroidaceae bacterium | reverse complement strand
GGCGCTTTCAGTACTCCAAAAGTGGTGAGAGTCTCACCGATGGAGAGGTGAGACTCTTACCTCCGGAGAGGTGAGACTCTCACCACTTTTGAAGCATCAAGCGCAGCGTTTCTGAGAGGGTGAAAAGCAAGGTGGAGCAGCTCCTCTTTTTGAAGATGTCAGGAATAGAGTTCCTGCAAGACTGACAAGGATTTCAATTCAGGGAAATTCGGCACGTGCAGCCGATAGTAAGTGTTGAGCACCTGAAGGATTCGCATACGCTCGTGGCGCGAGAAACGGAAAAGGTGCATGACTGGATAGTCCATGCGGAAAAGCGTAGGCAGAGCTGCCGCCTCTTGCTGCTGCAAGAAGTGGGCATGGGGCGGCTGACGGTCGCAGTAAGCGCCAGAGAGGAGGTCGAAGTAACGGTCGGGGCACTCCAGGTTGGGATAGATGCCAATGAATCGGCTGAGGTGCATGAGAAATGCCAAATGAAAATTGGCTACAGCCGCTGACGAATCGACGATGTCGAGCCATTGGAGAGAGGACTCGATGTAACGATAAAGGGGCAGGTTTTCTTTTTCTTCACGCAGGGCGGCACAAAGAAATTCGGACAGAAACAAAGCAAGAGTCGATTTGACAGGCGAGAAAGGGAGGTCAGAATAATTATAATATGTACGCACATCGGCAAGACGGGGCAGTTTGCCACAGTTCGGACGCATATCGGCATTGAATTCGACCAACGAAAGAGGCTGCCAATAGGACACATTGCGCACAGAACGCTTGGTGCGCACAGAAGAGGCCATGAACGAGTGACGTCCACGACTTTCGGTGAAGAGGTCAACAATCAGCGAACTGTCACCATACTTCACCGCACGCAACACGATACCACGAATAGTTTCTTGCATAATCAACTACAAAAATAAGGAAAAAGCCCCACCCAAAAACGATATTTCTTGAAAAATTACAAAAATTACAAAAAAAAGGGCAAAAAGTTTTGCAGTATCAATAAAAGTTCATACCTTTGCACTCGCAAAACAGCAAACGCAGTTGTTTCGCTTGGAGATTTTCTCCGTAGGCTGGCCCGTTCGTCTATCGGTTAGGACGAGAGATTTTCATTCTCTAAAGAGGAGTTCGACTCTCCTACGGGCTACCAAAGAAGGGATGTTATCGAAAGGTGCAGCCCTTTTATTTTGGGAGAAGGGTGCGAGGTCAAAGGCCATACCACATCGAACTCCTGCATTTATTAACAATTCAAAAAAACAAAAAAATGGCAAACCACAAATCATGTCTCAAGCGCATCCGCCAGAACGAGAAGCGCAGACTTCACAACCGCTACTACGCTAAGACTATGCGCAACTACCTCCGCGACCTCCGCAACGAGAAGGACAAGGAAACAGCTCAGGCAATGTTCCCAAAGCTCCAGAAGATGCTCGACAAGCTTGCTAAGCAGAACATCATCCACTGGAAGAAGGCTGCAAACCTCAAGTCTGGCGCAGCTAAGCACATCGCTAAGCTCGCTTAAGAGGACGCAACTGCGCACATACGGCATCAGAGAATGCCTTATTAAAAGAAAAAGACAAGTCAGAATCCACAAGATTCTGACTTTTTTTATGTCCGCAAACTCCTATCCAACAAGAGGCGAAAAGTTTTTTCCCCTAAAGGGGAATTTTCTCTTTATTTTATTTCGAATTTCAAAGAAAAAATCGTAACTTTGTAACGTATAAAAGAGAATGCAACAATGGACGAAACAATAATCAACGAAGCGAATTATTCGGCCAGCAACATCCAAGTCTTGGAAGGTCTTGAGGCTGTAAGAAAGCGCCCTGCGATGTACATAGGCGACATCAGCGAAAAAGGACTCCATCACCTCGTGTATGAGACCGTGGACAACTCCATCGACGAGGCACTGGCTGGATACTGCTCACATATAGAAGTAACCATCAACGAAGACAACTCCATCACCGTACAGGACGACGGACGAGGAATTCCTGTGGATATGCACGAAAAGGAGCACCGCAGCGCACTCGAAGTGGTCATGACGGTACTGCACGCCGGCGGCAAGTTCGACAAGGGCTCATACAAGGTTTCTGGCGGTCTGCACGGTGTAGGTGTGAGCTGTGTGAATGCGCTTTCTTCCCACATGATGTCACAGGTGTTCCGTGACGGAAAAATCTACCAGCAGGAATATGCTTGCGGAAAGCCTCTTTATGACGTAAAGGTGGTGGGCGAGACTGAGTTGAGAGGTACACGCCAGCAGTTCTGGCCCGACAAGAGCATCTTCATCACTACAACATACAAGTATGACATCCTCGCTAACCGTATGCGCGAGTTGGCTTACCTGAATGCCGGCATCAAAATCACGCTGAGAGACATGCGCCTGGAGAAGAATGCAGAAATCGGCATCGAGGGTGTGCGCGAAGAGGTGTTCTACAGCGAAGGTGGCTTGAAGGACTTTGTGCGTTACATTGATTCTACACGTAACTGCCTGTTTGACGATGTTATCTACCTGAATACAGAGAAGCAGGACACTCCTATCGAAATCGCTATCATGTACAACACGTCATATAGCGAGAATATTCATTCTTACGTTAACAACATCAACACTATAGAAGGTGGCACACACCTTCAAGGTTTCCGTACAGCCTTGACACGCGTGCTGAAGAAGTATGCTGATGACAACAAGATTACGGAAAAGCTGGAGAAGCAGAAGATTGAAATCAGCGGTGAAGACTTCCGTGAAGGCCTCACAGCGGTAATCAGCGTGAAGGTTGCCGAACCCCAGTTCGAGGGACAGACTAAGACCAAATTGGGAAACAGCGAAGTGGCCGGTGCTGTGCAGCAGGCTGTCGGCGAAGCGCTCACCTACTATCTGGAGGAGCATCCGAAAGAGGCTAAGATGGTCATTGACAAGGTGGTGCTGGCAGCAGAAGCACGTGTTGCCGCTCGTGCTGCACGCGAGAAAGTGCAGCGCAAGAATCCTATGACAGGAGGCGGCCTGCCAGGCAAGCTCGCCGACTGTTCAGACAAGGATCCCGCAAACTGCGAAATGTTCATCGTCGAGGGAGACTCTGCAGGTGGTTCTGCCAAGCAAGGACGCGACCGCCACTTTCAGGCCATTCTGCCTATCCGCGGTAAGATTTTCAATGTAGAACGCGTGAAATGGCATCAGGCTTTTGAGCACGAGGAAGTGAACAACATATTCCAGGCACTAGGCGTGAAGTTCGGACTCAACCCCGAAGACCAGAAGGAGGCGAACTACGACAAGCTGCGCTACTATAAGACCATCATCATGACCGATGCCGACGTCGATGGTTCGCACATCGACACCCTGCTGTTGACGCTCTTCTTCCGTTTCTTGCCACAGCTCATCCGTGATGGTCGTCTCTACATTGCCACCCCACCACTCTACAAGTGCACGAAGGGCAAGATTAGCGAATACTGCTATGACGATGAAGCATTGCAGCGTTTCATTGACACTTACGGTGAAGGGCAAGAGGACAAAATCAAGGTACAGCGATACAAAGGTCTTGGTGAGATGAACCCAGAGCACCTCTGGGAAACAACCATGAACCCCGAAACGCGACTGCTGAAGCAAGTGACTATCAACGACGCTGCTGAAGCTGACTACACGTTCTCTATGCTGATGGGCGAAGATGTTGCGCCTCGCCGAGAATTTATAGAGAGAAACGCTACTTACGCGAACATCGACGCATAAAGCAAAAAGAAAGATTATTTGCCGACACACCAACATCCTGTGGCAAATCAATCCTTGAATTGGAAAATTTCATTCAATTCTTACATATATTCTCGTGCCGACCAATTAGAAGTGATTCTGACCGAGTCGGCACATTTTTTATGCCTATACACTAAACGTACCACCTGCTTTCATTATAAAACTGGTGGTACGTTTGCAAATTGCCGCTACCATTGATAGTGGAAAATCACTTTCCGAAAATGATGTCGACAAGTGTAGCCACGTCGCTGATATCAATGTTTCATCACCATTCAAGCTTCCTGACTTATTTACAGGTTCTTGATGAGGCAAAATGTCCCAAGCTCATCGTCCCCCGTCACCAATACATAACAGAGGAAGCTATCCAAGCAGCAACGAAGAGTAACAGAGACAGACGGGAAAAATGTAATATTGACAGCAGTTAATGTTTCAGTAGCTTGTTGAGCAAGTCGTACAATTGTTTGGGTTTCATGGTAAGATTAGTGACTTGAATACTATCCTGTGCATTCATCATGGCAACATTCATCTTACGGCAGATGCGGTCCATACCCTTTGCCTCGCTCATCTTCTTAGCATCCACGCTGCGCATGTAGTGAATACTGATGACGGCTCGGGATATATATAGTCCAGGGTAATTAAGTAGTTCGAAATGATGGATATCTGCAAAGCGATATTCCTTAATTCTACCGACATTGTCGACTATGACTCTATCTTCCGTAATGGTGATATATGGTTTATTTAACAGCCGCTCACGAAGAATAATGAACAGAAAGAACAGAAATGCCGAACCTGAAAACAGCAGTAAAGTCTAATTCCAAACCGGAGAGCCTTTACCTTGAGACAATGGGATGATAAATACTATAGTTAATGCCAATAAAACAAGAAGAACGGGCAGAACCATCCAGACCTTGTGGTATAATTTGATCTCTTTCATTGTATATTTTTCTAACCGACTACAAAATACCTTTTTAACGTGAATTCGATAAATCAATCAAGATTGCCTTTCTTCTAGATAGAAAAAAAGGGAAACATGCTTGATGCACGGATTCCCTTTTAACATGAATGAATTAACGATTTCTTAGCCAAAAACGATTGTTGTTCCAGGTTCAACAGCATTAGTCCTACTTGAACCTATCTCCATCAACTGGCGCAATGTTTCCTTGGAACGCTTATAAGTAGGAGTAGTTTCTACCATGCTAATGACATCTTCATTGTCAAGGTCCTCTTCCTTGAAGATGTAGCTATAGACAGGACGGCGAATGGTAGAACTATTCTTATCTTTTCCATAAATAGTTTCACGACGATGCGCACGTTCTGCTTCAGCTTCGGCCTTTTCCACATCACGCTGCTGCTGTTCTTTGTCACGCGCGACAAGACGAGAGCCTAACTCATCAGAGTCAATGTCCTCAACACCAAATCCTGTGGCAAGAATCGTAATCTTTACCTGGTCTGTAAGAGAAGGGTCAACAGAGAGTCCCCACTTAGTTTCCACATCGTCTCTCCTCACTTTCGCCATAAACTCATGAACCTCGTTCATCTCGTCCATCATCAACGCATTGTTACCCTCATTCTCTTCGTCTGGAACAGAAATACGAAGCAAAATTTTAGTCGCACGATAAATGTCATTATTGTTGAGCAGCGGAGAATTGAGGGCATCGTTAATACCCTTTGTAACACGACCTTCACCAGAACCATATCCGGTACTCATAATGGCAACACCACCATTCTTGAGAACCGTGCTGACATCATTGAAGTCAAGGTTGATAATGCCATGCATCGTTATGATTTCAGCAATAGAACGAGCCGCATTGCAAAGCGTATCGTCAGCCTTCGCAAAAGCCTTGATGACAGTAAAATCTTGATAGATTTCACGCAGACGCTCATTGTTGATAACGAGAAGTGCATCGACATTCTTGCTCATCTCCTCCACTCCATCCAATGCTTGGTCTATTTTCTTGTTTCCTTCCCAACGGAACGGAATTGTAACGATACCTACTGTCAAGATACCCATGTCCTTAGCCGTCTTGGCTATCAGCGGAGCAGCACCTGTACCTGTTCCGCCACCCATTCCTGCTGTGATGAATGCCATCTTCGTTCCATCAGACAGCATGTTCTTGATAGCCTCAATAGACTCCTCCGTAGCCTTTCGAGCCTTATCAGGACGATTGCCCGCACCAAGACCTTCACTACCCAACTGAATCTTTTCAGGCACGGGAGAATCCTGAAAAGCCTTATTGTCGGTATTGCACACAACGAATGTAACGTCATGAATGCCTTCATTGTACATATGGTTAACGGCATTGCTTCCTCCTCCGCCGACGCCAATAACCTTGATGATGCTTGTGGCGCCTTTCGCAAAATTGAAAACACCAATATCTTCGATCTCTGCCATATCCTATCCTGTTTTTTTAGTTATTATCTTCGTTTACAATGTCTGCAATCGCACGGGTGAAACGTCCCCACGCGCTGTTTTCCTTGGAGGTCTTGTTGACAAGATCCGTCAGCTCATCAACAGCCTTCTTCAGCATCTCAGCCAAATCTGCGCCCTCCTTCAGGCTCTGCTTGAATTTGTCTTTGCCTTCAAGGGCTTGTGCTGCTTTCTCATACTTCTCGCCGATAGCCTCATCTAAGATGTTCAATGAAAGCATCTTGGCATCCTGCCGAACCTTCTTTTCTCGGCCATATTTCTCAAGTTCCAGAATCTGCTTCTGAACCTTATCGTAAGCAACACGGATTTCAGCCTTTACACTTTCGAAAGCCTGTGCATCTTGAGCCTCAGCAGCTGCTGCCGCATCTGCTTCTTCCTGACGCTTGCGACGTTCCTCTTCTTTCATCTGCTGATCGAACATATCTGGACGACCATCAAAAGCATCACCGCCACAAGGAACTGTTCCTGCCAAAAGAAGCGACACAATCGAAGTGGTCTGCGCGCTATCCAATGCGATGCTTGAAGCATTAGAGGTTTTCACAACCATCTG
>CAJGCU010000105.1 GCA_904501945.1 uncultured Bacteroidaceae bacterium | reverse complement strand
TAGAATAGCGCATTCTTCGTCAAAAATGTTTTTATTTGCAAATTCATGGCTATCTTTGTGGCGAGATATGCATGGACACAATAACATGAACTTAGAATTAAACCGCTTATGAGCAATCCTCTTTTCAACATCCAGTACGGACTCTTCGTCATCACCACACAAGATGGCAATCGCGACAATGGCTGCATCAGCAACACGGTCGCACAAGTGACAGCCGTGCCAAACCGTATTTCTGTGGCACTCAACAAGGACAACCTGACGACTGAGCTCATTCAGCGTTCAGGGCTATTCACAGTTTCCATTCTCAGCGAGAAAGCCGATTTCGACCTCTTCAAGCATTTTGGCTTCCAGAGCGGCCGCACAGTTGACAAGTTTGCAGACTTTGCAGACTGCCGTAGAGTGTCCAACGGAACCTTCGCCATCACGCGAGGCACCAACGCTTTCATCTCGGCCAGCGTGGAGCAGACCGTCGACCTTGGCACACATCTGCTCTTCATCGGGCTCATCACAGAGATGGAGACACTTTCAGACGTGCCTTCTGCTACCTATAACTACTATCAGGCACACATCAAGCCACAGGCAAAGCCCGTAAGCCAAACACCTGGAGGAAAGACCATCTGGCGCTGCACCATCTGCGGCTATGAATACGAAGGCGAAAATCTGCCCGACGGCTTCACCTGCCCTCTCTGCAAGCATCCTGCATCAGATTTCGAGAAAGTGACTCGATAGGGAAAAAGATTGCGCCCCTGCGGCTAACCATTCAGGGTTCTGAAGCATTCTTGTTCCTTGTAAAAAAATCACTTATGACATGCTGCACCCTTCATCTAAAATTACCTTGCCCAGCCAATGTAATTATGATGAAGGGTGCATCGTAATTAATTTGAAGTAAACATTTGATAAATGATGGAGAAATACAGAGAAATCAAGTTGAAGTAAACGTTTGATAAATGATGAAAAAATCCTGAGAAATACTTTGTTATGTAATTAAATTCAAAGAACCTTTTATTGTAAAAAAAAGTTTTAAGGTTGGAAGGTTATCAGTTTTAAGGTTAAGGTTATCTCAAGGTCAAGGTCAAAGTTAAGGTTATCAGTTTTAAGGTTAAGGTCAAAGTTATCGTCAAAGTTAAGGTCAAGGTTATCGTCAAGGTTAAGGTCAAGGTCAAAGTTATCACAAAAAAAAGCAGAGCCATCCTGCCGCTGTGGCCAGATAGCTCTGCTTCCAATTATCAATTGTCAATTTTCAATTCTCAATCATCTCAAATCCAGTGTAAGGCACGAGTGCTTTTGGAATGCGAATGCCTTCAGCAGTCTGGTTGTTTTCGAGCAGCGATGCCACGATGCGTGGGAGCGCAAGCGCTGAGCCGTTGAGGGTGTGGCAGAGCTGCACCTTCTTGTCTGCGTTGCGATAGCGGCACTTGAGACGATTAGCCTGGTAGGTGTCGAAGTTGCTGACAGATGACACTTCGAGCCAGCGTCCCTGTGCCTCGCTGTACACCTCGAAGTCGTAGCAGATGGCAGAGGTGAAACTCTGGTCGCCTCCACAAAGACGGAGGATGCGATAGGGGAGCTCGAGTTTCTGGAGGAGTCCTTCAACGTGGTCGAGCATCTCCTTGTGGCTTTCAGCCGAATGCTCAGGCGTGTCGATGCGCACAATCTCTATCTTGGAAAATTCGTGCAGGCGGTTCAGTCCACGCACGTCTTTGCCGTAGGAGCCAGCTTCGCGACGGAAGCACTGTGTGTAGGCACAGTTCTTGATGGGGAGTTCTTTCTCGTCCAGAATGACATCGCGATAGATGTTGGTGACGGGCACTTCGGCTGTTGGGATGAGATAGAGGTCGTCAAGCTGGCAGTGGTACATCTGCCCTTCCTTGTCAGGCAGCTGTCCTGTGCCGTAGCCTGATGCTGCGTTCACCACAGTCGGGGGCATGATTTCAGTATATCCTGCCTTGTTAGCCTCTGCGAGGAAGAAGTTGATGAGCGCGCGCTGAAGCTGTGCTCCCTTGCCAACATAGACGGGGAATCCTGCGCCTGTAATCTTGACGCCAAGGTCGAAGTCGATGAGGTTGTATTTCTTGGCGAGTTCCCAGTGTGGGAGCTTTGCCTCTCCGTTGCCTGGCACAGTGTCCCAGTTGCCCACAGTGTCACCTGGCTTGCATTCGCGCAGGGATGACTTCACCACCACGTTGTCTTCAGCACATGTTCCTTCGGGCACTTCGTCGTAGGGAATGTTGGGAATGGTGCAGAGGTGTGCTGTAAGCTCCTTCTCTGCCTCGCTCTTGGCGTCTTCGAGCTGTGCTGCCTCAGCCTTGAGCTTCGCCACTTCGCCTTTTGCAGCCTCTGCCTCGTCTTTCTTGCCTGCCTTCATGAGCTGGCCAATCTGTGCGGCAAACTTCTTGCTTTCGGCCAGGATGGCGTCGAGCCTTGTCTGTGCCTCACGTCGCTTCTTGTCAATGCTTATGGCTTTCTCAATGGCTTCTGCTGCGCCAGCGAAGCGCTTCTTCTCGAGTCCCTTGAGGACTCTTTCTTTCTCTTCTGTGATTAATTTGAGTGTAAGCATAATGTTCTCGGTTTGAGAATAGGGAAGGGAAGTTGTTAGCTTCCCTTCACCCCCATTGTATATGACTTAGTTTCTTCCGTATTTTTTTTGACTGCAGCGCTTTGCCTGCGCCAGCTGTCGTCCGTTGCCTTATTTCAGCAGGCCCAGTTCCTTGAACACGTCAACGAGGATGGCTACACAGCGGTCAACCTGCTCTTTGGTGTGTGTTGACATGAGTGCCACGCGGATGAGTGTGTCTTGTGGCGCGCATGCTGGTGGAACAACTGAGTTGACAAATACGCCCTTGTCGAATGCCTTCTTTGTCACCTCGAATGTCTTGAAGGCGTCGCGCACGTAGAGTGGGATGATTGGGCTCTCTGTGTCGCCAATCTCGAATCCAGCCTGCTGGAACTGCTCGAGAGCGTAGTTGGTAATCTTCCAGAGGTTCTCCTGGCGTTCAGGTTCCTGCTGGAGGATGTGGAGCGCTTCGAGGGCAGCAGCTGTAGCTGCAGGAGTGTTGCTGGCGCTGAAGATGTATGTGCGGCTGTTGTGACGGAGCCAGTTGATGGTGTCGCTGTCGGCTGCGATGAATCCGCCGATGGAAGCGAGGCTCTTTGAGAATGTTCCCATGATGAGGTCAACGTCTTCTGTCACTCCAAAGTGGCTGCATACGCCACGTCCGTGGTCGCCAAACACGCCAAGACCGTGTGCTTCGTCCACCATGACGGTTGCGTTGTACTTCTTCTTCAGTTCGATGATTTCTGGCAGTTTTGCCAAGTCGCCTTCCATGGAGAAGAGTCCGTCGATGACGATGAGCTTGAGCGATTCAGGGTTGCATCGCATGAGCTGGTGCTCGAGGTCTTCCATGTCGTTGTGCTTGTAGTGGAAGAACTGCGAGAAGGAGAGTCTGCGTCCGTCAACGATGGATGCGTGGTTGCGGTCGTCGCCGATGATGTAGTCATTTCTTCCTGTGAGGCAAGACACTACGCCTGAGTTGACTGTGAAACCAGTTGAATACACAAGTGCCTCGTCTTTTCCGACAAATGCGGCCAGCTCTTTCTCCAGCTGAATGTGGAGGTCGAGCGTTCCGTTGAGGAAGCGTGAGCCAGCACATCCTGTGCCGTATTTCTCAATGGCCTTGATGGCTGCTTCGCAGATGCGCTTGTCGTAGGTGAGTCCCATGTAAGAGTTGGAACCAAACATGAGTACCTTTTTGCCGCTCATGGTCACCTCTGTGTCCTGATGGCTGTCGATTTCTCTGAAGTAAGGATAGACACCTGCCTCAATGTACTTTTGAGGCTCTCTATACTTACTCATTCTTTCTTGTAATAAACCCATAGTGATAAAATAGCTTCCAGTGCTTTGGGGGCTTGGGGCGCACGCTGATTCATGTCGCATGAATATCAGGATGCCTTCGGCCTGCAATGAAGAGCTTGCTATTTATTTTTATTGTTTTCAAATATCTTTCTCTGTCTCGTTGGAACAGAGAGTTCAAAAATTGGTGCAAAGGTAATAAAAAAGATGTTAAAAAGTAAAAGTTTTGTTGAAAAAAACGAAATAAAGGAAAAAACATCGGAATATTGTGGAAAATTGGAGCTAAAAGTCGTAATTTTGCAGTGTTTTTAAGATTGACAGTTATTAGGATGCACATTCGTTCATGATGAATCTTTATGGTTTGGCGAGGCAAAATGGTGAAATTACGTGTTGTCGGTGAATCGCATTATATAGAATATAAATAATGAGTGTGCTGCTTTTTAAACATATATGGCGAAAGAGAAGAAGAAGATAGTTTTTATCGTTAATCCTATTTCAGGGACGTCGGGCAAGAAATTTGTCTTGAGGCTTATCGACGAGTATCTGGACAGGAATCTCTACGACTACGAAGTGGTGAAGACGGAGCGCATGGGACACGCTACGGAACTCGCAAGGGGAGCTGTGGCCCAAAAGGCTGATATCGTTTGCTCGATAGGAGGCGACGGAACGGTGAACGAAGTGGCAAGCGGACTTATCCACACACGCACAGCTTTGGCCATCATCCCTTCAGGCTCTGGCAACGGACTGGCGCGCCATTTGCGCATTCCCACCGACCCTCTTTCAGCTATCAAAATCCTGAATCGGGGGCTCGTGCAGGAGATGGACTACGGCACAGTGAACGGCAAGCCTTTCTTCTGTACCTGTGGCGTGGGATTCGACGCTTTCATCTCGCAGAAATTCGCAGAGTCAGGCAAGAGGGGCCCTGTGTCTTATTTGGAAAATGTGCTGAACGGCAGCTTGAGTTATCATCCTGAAACATACGACGTTGACATCGTGAACAACGTGAGTGGGGAAGAGATGCATCAGGTACACAAGGCATTCCTCATTTCTTGCGCCAACGCCTCGCAATATGGCAACAACGCCTACATTGCTCCATCGGCATCGGTGAGAGATGGTATAATGGACGTGACCATCATAGAGCCTTTCACGGCAATTGAGGCTCCCCAGATTGCCATACAGCTTTTCAATGGCACCATCGAGCAGAATTCACGCATCAAGACTTTCCAATGTCAGAAAGTTACCATCCATCGTTCCAAGCCTGGCGTGGCGCATTTCGACGGCGACCCTATGCAGACTGGTGAGGAGGTGAATGTCGAACTCATTCCCAGCGGACTCCTGTGTGTCTGTCCTGTTGAAGAAGGCGTGCCTGCAGTAGAGCAGAGAGTGCAGAATTTCATCACAGAACACTTCTGGAATATGTACAGCAAGACGGGAGAACTGATACAGGAGAATTTGTTCAAGACACAGCGCATAACACAACTTAATAAAGACATATTGCGTAAACTTTCAGGAAAATAGGCCTTTTTTTATTAAAAAAGCGCCTTTTTTTTGTTAAATATGCAGAAATGCCTTACCTTTGCCCAATAAAGTGAAAGGGATGCTCCAAAAGGCTTCTGAAAATGACGACTTAGGTATCTTGAAATGCTATCAATTTAGAAAGACTAATTGAGTGTTTTGATTACAATATTAATGACCTTAAATAATTAAAAAAAACGGTAAAATTATGGCTCAGAAAAGAGTTTACACCTTCGGTAACGGACAAGCCGAAGGAAAGGCAGACATGAGAAATCTGCTTGGTGGTAAAGGTGCAAACTTGGCTGAAATGAACCTCATCGGTGTTCCAGTTCCTCCAGGTTTCACTATCACAACTGACGTGTGCAATGAGTACTACGAAGTAGGAAAGGACAAGGTAGTAGAGCTGTTGAAAGAAGATGTTCTGAATGCAGTGAAAAATGTTGAGACATTGATGAACTCAAAGTTTGGCGATGTTGAAAATCCACTCCTCGTTTCAGTACGCTCTGGTGCACGTGCATCAATGCCAGGTATGATGGATACAATCCTCAACCTCGGTCTCAATGATGAAGTGGTAGAAGGAATGATCCGCAAGACAGGACGTCCACGCTTTGCATGGGACTCTTACCGTCGTTTTGTGCAGATGTATGGTGACGTTGTGCTCGGCATGAAGCCAGTATCTAAGGAGGATCACGATCCATTTGAGGTTATCATCGAAGCTCAGAAGGAGAAGCGTGGCGTAAAGGCTGATACCGACCTTACTACTGACGACCTCAAGGAGTTGGTTGCAGCATTTAAGAAGGCTGTAAAGGAGCAGACAGGCAAGGAGTTCCCAACAAATGCTTGGGAGCAGCTTTGGGGTGCTATCTGCGCTGTATTCGGCTCATGGATGAACGAGCGTGCTATTCTCTATCGTAAGCTCAACAACATTCCTGAGGCTTGGGGTACTGCAGTATCTGTTCAGGCAATGGTATTCGGTAACATGGGTGAGAACTCAGCAACAGGTGTTGCCTTCTCACGTGACGCTGCTACTGGCGAGAACATCTTCAACGGCGAGTATTTGATCAACGCTCAGGGTGAGGACGTTGTTGCAGGTATCCGCACACCACAGCAGATTACCATCGAGGGCTCTAAGCGTTGGGCAGCTGCTCAGAACATCTCTGAGGAGGAGCGTGCTTCGAAGTACCCATCATTGGAGGAGGTTATGCCTGAGGTATATGCTGAGCTTAACGGCATTCAGAAGCACCTCGAGACATACTTCACAGATATGCAGGATATCGAGTTCACTATCCAGGACGGTAAGCTTTGGATGTTGCAGTGCCGTAACGGTAAGCGTACAGGTGCAGCGATGGTTAAGATTGCTATGGATATGCTTCGTGAGGGTCTTAT
>CAJGCU010000104.1 GCA_904501945.1 uncultured Bacteroidaceae bacterium | reverse complement strand
CTGGAGAAATGTCTGTTCATTGTTCCTGCAGATGAGCGGCGTGGCAGACTGTTGCTGGACGAGATTCTGAAGGGCGGAAACTTTGGACAGCATTCGGGGCTGACAAGGCATGGCATGGGTACAAAGTACTTCCTGAAAATCAAGCGCAACATGCGTTTTGTGAGGGCATATCCTGCTGAAGCGCTGTGTGAACCTGTGTTCCGAACATGGCATTTCTTCTGGAGAATGTGGCATAAGTATTGAGTCGTATCCCTCGGTTTGGTTTGTTTTTTGATGTGTGTTTGAAGAAAGTTAAGCGGGTGTGCTTGTTGCTTTTAAAAAGAAAAAGGAGTCTCAGAAATGAGACTCCTTTTTCTGTACCCCGAGCCGGGATCGAACCGGCACGAATTGCTTCATTGGTGTTTGAGACCAACGCGTCTACCAATTCCGCCATCGGGGCAGGGCGTTGCAATTGCGGTGCAAAGGTACGAAAATATTGATAAATGGCAATTGATAATGGATATTTTTTGCAAAAAGATAAGAAAAAACACCTTCAAACGGTGGTTTGAAGGTGTTTTAAGTGCTATTTTATGATAATTCTTATTTCAATCCTGCTTTGAGAGAACGGATGACTGCTGAGTTGAAGCCAGCGTGGTCAAGTTCGTTGAGGCCCTTGATGGTTACGCCACCAGGTGTTGTCACCTTGTCGATGGCCTCTTCTGGGTGCCAGCCTGTCTCTTTGAGCAATGACACAGCTCCCTGCATGGTCTGCAAGGCTATCTGCTTGGCTTGCTGTGGGTAGAAGCCCATTTCGCATCCGCCTACCATCTGGGCACGGATGTATCGCATCACGTAGGCAATGCCGCATGACGCCATCATCATGCCTGGGCCGACGAGGTTTTCTGGTACAACGAGTGTGTCACCATCGATGGCATACAGTTCGTCAACAATCTTCAGACTTTCGTCTGTGGCACTTGCGCCCTTGGCGATGAAACTCATGCTGGCAGCAAATTCTGCTGCGATGTTGGGGATGGCATAGAAGTACTGTCCGTCTCGTCCGAGTTCTTCTGCCAGCATGGCTGTGGTGAAGTTGGCAGCATCGGAGATGATGATTTGCTTGTCGAGGTCAAGCACGTGTTTCACTTCGGCAAGAACCAGTTTCATGAGCCATGGCTTGACAACCAGCACGATGACATCGGCGTCTTTCACTGCTTCGATGTTGTCTGTAGTGGTGTTGATGGCTGGGTATTCTTCCTTGAACTGAGCCAGCAGAGGCTCGTTCTTGTCTGCGATGGTGATGTTGCTAATCTTTCCGCTTTTAGCCCATCCTTTGATGAGCGCGCCGCCCATGTTGCCAGCGCCGATGACAGTAAGTTTCATAGTTTTATATTGTTATTGTTTATCGTTGAAGACCAGAATGTGCTTATAAAAGAAAAGTGAAACTATCGTTTTGTTTTGTATTGGGTTTTTCACTATCTTTGCACAAAGTTACATCAAACTCTTCATCCTGCAAAATAAAAGGCGATTTTTCTCGTTTATTATATTGATGAAAACTATACATTATTATATAATAGTATGCTTGGCTGCAATTTTCTCGTTTGTCTTTACTTCTGA
The DNA here is from genome assembly GCA_904501945.1 of uncultured Bacteroidaceae bacterium. Lineage (GTDB taxonomy): Bacteria > Bacteroidota > Bacteroidia > Bacteroidales > Bacteroidaceae > Minthosoma. The sequence continues at coordinate 5,466 of CAJGCU010000104.1, read as the reverse complement.
TGCGGAAGCCCAGACGAGAAAGGTGATGAATCGCCCCTACATTGACCAGCGCCTGTTTCACTATGGCTTTCTGGCGGGTGTACATTTGCAGGATATTGAGCTGCAGCAAAACGGATATACGGACGAGAACGGGAATCAGTGGTATGCGGAAGTGCCGAACTATGAACCGGGCTTTTCTGTCGGAATCCTCGGAGAGTTTTATCTGACGCAGAATTTAGGCTTGCGCATTATCCCCACCATGCACTTTGGTACAAAGAATGTGATTTTTCGCAATGAGTTGAATGGGGATAGACAGACGCAGACCATTAAGTCGACTTATTTCTCTGTGCCTATCAACGTGAAGTTTGCTGCAGAGCGTTTCAACAACTACCGTCCTTACATTGTAGCTGGTGTGAACCCTGTGCTTGACTTGACGGTCAAGAAGCAGAAGCAGTATTTGCTGACCAATACGGATTTTTATCTGGAGCTGGGTCTTGGTTGCGACTTCTATCTGCCTTTCTTCAAGTTTATTCCCGAAGTGAAGTTCCTTTATGGATTGTCAAATGTGGTGAACAAGAAACGTTCAGACATTACGGATGTATCGGAACTGATTTTTACTCAATCGGTTGACAAGGCGAGGAGTAAGATGATTGTCTTTACGTTCTATTTTGAATGACATGAAATATTCTGTTATTATTCCTGTATATAATCGTCCTGACGAGGTGGACGAACTGCTTGAAAGCCTGACGCTACAGACGGTCAAGGACTTTGAGGTTGTGGTGGTTGAGGATGGTTCGGATGTGCCATGCCGAGAATTTGTCGAAAAGTATTCGGAGCAGCTCGATATTCAATATCTGACGAAGAAAAATGGTGGCCCTGGTCCTGCTCGCAACTATGGCGTGGAGCATGCAAAAGGGGAGTATGTACTGATTCTCGACAGCGACTGTGTGTTGCCTGAAGGCTATATGGCGGCTGTGGAGAAGGGACTGACAAAAAGCCCGTGTGATGCTTTTGGTGGACCAGATGCGGCACATGAATCTTTTACGAATATACAGAAAGCGATATCGTACAGCATGACTTCGTTCTTCACGACGGGGGGGATACGTGGTGGTAAGAAAAAGGGGGCTATGGATAAATTCTATCCTCGTTCTTACAATATGGGTGTACGACGTGATGTTTATCTCAAATTGCACGGATTCAGCAAGATGCGTTTTGGTGAAGACATTGATTTCAGCTATCGCATTGTTGAGGCGGGATATACGTCTCGCCTCTTCCCTGAGGCATGGGTGTGGCATAAGCGACGCACGGATATGGATAAGTTTTTCAAGCAGGTGTTCAATTCTGGAATTGCCCGAATCAACCTTGAAAAAAGGCATCCGGGAACGATGAAACTGGTACATCTGATGCCCATGCTTTTCACGGTAGGACTGGTTCTGCTGATTGCCGCGGCTGTGGCATTCCGTCAGATTGATTACTGGAACAATACGGCGACAGGAATCTTTCTGTCTAATGGAGGGTTTATCCCTGCTTATTCCCTGTGTCTCATGCCTATATTGCTGTATGTACTGCTGATATTCATTGATTCTAGCATCAAAAATAAGAGTTTGGTGATTGGCTTTTACAGTGTTGAGGCTGCGTTTGTGCAGCTAATTGGATATGGTGCGGGATTCCTGAAGGCATGGTGGTTGCGCTGTGTTCAGGGGAAGGATGAATTTACTGCTTTTGAGAAGAATTTCTATGATTAGCCGAAGTTTCAAGCCTTTCAATGAAGAAAGAGAAGGAAAAGTGAAAGAGGATTCTGCCTCTTCTGATATTGCGTCTTTATGTCAGCCAGATGTGGAAGAACGTGAGTATGTTTCTATCAAGAACTGGGCTGAAGAAGACCGACCACGTGAAAAACTGATGGCGAAAGGGGCAGAAGCACTGACAAATGCAGAGCTGTTTGCAATTCTCATTGGTAATGGTACATCCAAGAAGTCGGCAGTTAAGCTGATGCAGGAAGTGCTGGAAAGTTGTGATGGCAAGTTGCGTAATCTGAACCATTTGTCGTTTCAGGATTTGATGCAGTTCAATGGTATAGGTGAGGCTAAAGCTCTGACAATCATTGCAGCAGCAGAGATTGGCAAGCGGCGCATGATGGAGGACGGCAAAAGTATTACGCAGTTTCGTTCTAGTGCTGATGTGTTGCGTTATATGCAGCCTTTGGTGCAAGACTTGACTTTTGAGAAGAGTTGGGTTTTGTTGCTGAATAACAATGCAAGCCTTATCAGTTGTATCACTCTCAGTTCGGGTGGATTGACTGAGACTTCGGTCGATGTGAGGCTGCTGCTCAAGAAAGCTCTTCTGCATGATGCAACCAGTTTTATTCTTGTGCACAACCATCCCAGTGGTAATTTGCGCCCAAGCCGTTCTGATGAAGAACTGACGGTTAGAGTGAACAGGGCGTCTCAGACGGTCAATATCAGAATGGTTGATCATGTTATTGTAACAGATGGCGACTACTACAGTTTTGCCGAAAACGGAAAGATATAGAATTATGACACAATACGAGGTTGAAGAAAAAGCGGTTGAATACCTGAAAACGGTGTTTGACCCAGAAATTCCAGTCAATGTGCTGGATTTAGGTATGATATACAAGATAGATGTACACCCATCGGCAGAACCAGCTGAAGGTAAAGAGTTTGACATCGATATCGACATGACTTTTACTGCTCCCAATTGTCCTGCAGCTGACTTTATTTTGGAGGATATACAGCAGAAACTGGAGGGCATACCAGTTGTGAAGTCGGTCAATGTGAATGTGGTCTTTGAACCAGAATGGAATAAGGACATGATGAGCGAAGAAGCCAAACTTGACTTAGGATTTATGTAATATGAAGAGCATCTATTTCATCAGTGACGCGCATCTGGGAGGCCGTGCTATTGAGCATAGCCGTACGCATGAACGCCGTCTGGTCAATTTTCTTGACCAGATAAAAGAGAAGGCGGAAGCAGTGTATATGCTGGGTGATATGTTTGACTTCTGGTTTGAATATGAGGAAGTTGTCCCCAAAGGCTATACGCGTTTTCTGGGCAAGATAAGCGAACTGACAGACATGGGGGTGGAAGTGCATTACTTTACGGGCAACCATGACATGTGGATGGAAAGCTATCTGGAACGTGAATGTGGCGTAATTCTGCATCGCCATCCTCGCGCTTTTGAACTGCATGGAAAGGTGTTCTATCTTGCTCATGGCGATGGACTTGACTATCGTGATAAGGAGTGGAAGACTCGCTTCATGTTTTGGTGCTTCCGCAACAAAACTCTTCAGAAGATAGCGAAATGGATTCACCCGCACTGGTTTATGAACTTTGGCTTGAATTGGGCAAAGCATTCACGCCTGAAAAGGGCTTCGGGCGAAGGGAATCTCGATGCAGAAGGACGTGCGCTGACCAAGGACGGTTTCTATAACAGTACGAAACTGGTTGGTTATGAAAGTGCGGCAGGAAATGGTGAAGAGCCTTATCAGGGTGAGGATAAGGAAGGGCTGGTGCTTTATGCTAAGGAGTATTTGCGAACACATTCGGAGATAAACTTCTTTGTTTTTGGGCATCGCCATATTGAATTGGACCTAATGCTTAGTCGCGATACGCGTGTTGTGATTCTTGGCGAATGGATGACCCTCTTTACCTATGCGGTTTGGGATGGTGCACACTTCTTTCTCGAGAGCTTCGTTGAAGGAGAAACGCGGCTGTAGAAGCGGTATTCGCAAAAAAAGCGCATTATTCTTTTACCTTTCGGTTTTTTGCATTATCTTTGCACACGTAAGAGATGTTTTTTAGCATTAAGCATTGACGTTGGGAAATCAACTAATTTAAACCTATATAATTAAATCTGTATGAAAAAAATCACTTCATTGCTTGCAGCAGTTACAGTTGCGGCAGGCATGTCTGCACAAACACAAACTTTCGATATCAACACTTCGAAGGTGGGTGGAGCAATCCCCTCAACTATGTATGGTATCTTTTTCGAGGATATCAACTATGCTGCTGATGGCGGTTTGTATGGTGAGTTGGTAAAGAACCGTTCTTTTGAATTTCCTCAGCACTTTATGGGCTGGAAGGCTTTCGGTAAGTTCGAACTGAAGAACGATGGCCCTTTTAACAAGAACCCTCATTATGTGCGCCTCAATAACTCTGGCCACAATGACAAGTACACTGGATTGGAGAATGAAGGTTTCTTCGGTATTGGCTATCAGAGAGGTGCAGACTATCGTTTCACAGTATGGGCGCGCACACCTAATGGTGATGATAAGGTGACACTCCGAGTGATGTTCTGCGACCCTTCAACGATGGGCGAACGTCAGCAATTCTCTGAAGGAACACTTGAAATCTCAGGTAAGGAATGGAAGAAGTATGAACTTGTCATCAAGGCAAATCAGACTGTTGACAAGGGTACGCTCCGTGTCATGCTTGCACGCAACAGCAGAACTGTCGACCTTGAGCACATTTCTCTGTTCCCTGTTGACGTTTACAAGGGCGATGAGAATGGTATGCGTAAAGATCTAGCAGAGTCTCTCGAACAGCTCAAGCCGGGTGTGTTCCGTTTCCCTGGTGGCTGTATAGTTGAAGGTACAGACCTTGCAACTCGTTATCAGTGGAAAAACTCAGTAGGTCCTGTTGAGAATCGCCCATTGAACGAGAACCGCTGGCACTATACATTTGACTACCGTTTCTTCCCTGATTATTATCAGTCTTATGGACTTGGATTTTATGAGTATTTCCGCCTTTCAGAGCAAATTGGCGCAGAGCCACTTCCTGTAGTTAGCGTAGGACTTTCATGTGAGTTCCAGAACGGTAGCGAACGCAACGACCGCCATGTCCCTGTTGATCAGCTTCAGCCATACATCGACGATGTGCTTGATCTCATCGAGTTTGCTAATGGTGACCCTGCAAAGAATCAGTGGGCAAAGCTTCGTGCAGATATGGGACACCCAGAGCCATTCAACCTCAAGTATGTGGCTATTGGTAACGAGCAGTGGGGGCCTATCTATCCTGAGAATCTCAAACCTTTCATTGAGCAGGTTCGTGCTAAGTATCCAGAAATAAAACTGATTGGTTCTTCTGGTCCAAACTCAGAAGGTGGTGATTTTGAATACCTCTGGCCTGAGATGCGCAAGCTTGGTGTTGACCTCGTTGACGAGCACTTCTATCGTAATGAAGAGTGGTTCCTCAATTCTGGTAACCGTTACGATAACTACAAGCGTGGCAAGAACGAGCCTAAGGTGTTTGCTGGCGAATATGCTTGCCATGGTCGTGGCAAAAAGTGGAATCATTTCAATGCTGCCCTGATGGAGGCTGCTTTCATGACAGACCTTGAGCGCAATGCTGATATTGTAGAGATGGCAACTTATGCACCTCTTTTCGCACATGTTGATGGTTGGCAGTGGCGTCCAGATGCTATCTGGTATGACAACCTCCGCAAGTTCAACTCATGCTCTTACTACG
>CAJGCU010000103.1 GCA_904501945.1 uncultured Bacteroidaceae bacterium | reverse complement strand
GGATCCATATTGTAAGTATCCCTTTCACTATCCACAAACACAGGAGTAGCCCCTTGATACACAATAGGATTTGCACTTGCAGCAAATGTAAATGACTGACAAATCACTTCATCTCCCTTGCCCACTCCTAACATCATCAAGCCCAGATGAAGAGCCGCCGTCCCTGCACTTAATGCCACAACCTGCTTATCCAAAAGCTTTTCATCACCCTGATTGACAAACGACGCCAATTCGTCTTCAAAGGCGTTCACGTTCGGTCCCAAAGGCACCACCCAGTTTGTATCAAATGCCTCTTGTATATATTTCTGTTCCTCGCCACTCATTCGAGCAAGGCATAAATATATTTTATCCATCTTTAGATTTTTTACACAAAAATACGATTATTTTGCGAAACTCCCACAATTCCTTGCAAAAATTTCCTTATAGTAATTTTTCAAGCACCCTCTGACATAACCCTGTTCATAACGAGACGCTATCATAGGACGAGCATGAGCAGCCATTGCTTTCCGCTCTTCATCATGCTCCACCATCCATTTCATAGCCTCAAACAGCGCCTGTTCATCACGCGCAGGCACAATCAAGCCATTCCTGCCATCTTCAATAATCTCGCGAGAGCCATTGATGTCTGTCACGATACTGGGCAGTTCCATTGCCCCTGCTTCTATCACCACATTGGGAAAACCTTCGCGATAACTTGGAAAAACCAGCACGTCGCTCTGTTCATAGAAAGGACGCACATCCTTCTGAGCCCCCACTGCCTCAATACATTCACACGTATCTATGAGAAACTTTGTTCCCGATTGCACCGGATTCAAATGCTCTTCATAAGGTCCCACAAGCAACAAACGAGTGTTGGAGTATATCCTATTTAACTTCACAAAAGCAGCCACCAACTCATCAACACCTTTATCACGCACAATTCGTCCAACAAACACAAAAGTCAGCATCTGCCCCTCAACCCTCTCCACTCTTCTCTTCCATTCATCCATATTAATACCTCTCACATTCCCAAAGCCCAGCACTTTCATCTTCTTCTTTGTGATGCAGCGCTCCAAATCCGCCTTCACTCCTTCTCCTTCCGGCACAATGTGCGTGGCGCACATACACGTCAACTTGTCTGTCAGCATCAAGATGCGCCGAGAAAGCCCCTGCGCTGTCGGCCAAACCAATCCCGTAAAAGTATGCACCCTCACAGGCACCCCTGTCATCCAGCCTGCCACCATGCACAGCAAGCCAGCCTTGGGAGTCATGGAATGCACCATGTCGGGCTTCTCCTTTGCAAACACACGCACCAGCTTCACCAAAGACACAATATCCTTCAGCGGACTCATGCGCCTCTCCATCTGCACCCCCACTGCACGCACCTTCTCTCTCTTCTCCACCTCCCTCAAGTCCTCATCAGGACTCGACAAAGCTACCACCTCATAGCCCTCATCTGCCAGTTCTCGCAACAAGTCCTTGCAAAAGATGTTCAAAGACAAGCCTATCGTGGCTGCACGTATAATCTTCTTACCCATAGATAGTCTCCATAATCAGTTTAATATCTCCCGCCAGAGAATGATGATGATAATAATCGAGGTTGATTCTCACCTTGTCAGGATAAATCACCTCATCATTATACCTTTGCGGGTCATCCACCTGAGCCAGGATTTCCTCCTCATTCCTGTATTTCAAAGACGCAGGTCCTGTAATGCCTGGCCGCAACTTCAATATCAGCCGATCCTCCCCTTCCAGCATATCCGCATAGCCCGGCACATCAGGACGAGGTCCCACAAAGCTCATGTCCCCAATCAGCACATTCCACAATTCAGGCAGTTCGTCCAGCTTATACTTTCTCAGTTTAGCGCCCAGCGGAGTAATCCTGCTCTCACCAGCCACCGACACAGAACTTCCTCCATGCCCCACCGTCATGCTCCTGAACTTATACATCGTAAACAGCTCGCCATCCTTGCCCACTCGCTTTTGAGTGAAAATGGCAGGACCGCCCGGCATCTTCACGCGTATCAGAATCCACAGCACCAGCAAGACAGGCCACAAAAACAGCAGCCCAACAAAAGAAACAATTCTGTCAAAAAGCCATTTTGCCATCCCGTCACTCCTTTCTTTTCAAACTTCCCTTTTTATAATCCTCAATCAACACATCCCCATTCTCCAGTTCCTCCACCACAACAATATCGCAAGCCTTCTCGCTCGCTCTCATCGACCCCACATTCTCCTTATTGATACTCTCAAACATTCTCAATCCCAGCACCTCAGCCATCTCCATGCCTACAGCACACAATCTAGTACAGATACCCCTTCCCTGATGATTCACATCCACCATTTTCCCAAGAAAACACCTCCCATGGAAAAAGCATCTCAAGAAAGCATATCCAGCAATCTCCCCTTCCACCTCCTCTATATATATAATATATGTGTATTTTCTCAGCAGCCTCCGCATGGCAGCCTCATCAAAGGCATGCGGCTTAAACCATCGGAACGCCCCATCAGGCTGACGCTTGAAAAAATCAGCCAAAGCGGCAGCGTCACGTTCATCTGCCACTCTCACCCCCTCTGGACAGCAGTCCGCCAAACGCAATCTGCGCCTCCCCACTCTCAGTCTGAACAGCAACGTGTTCAGCCCTTCCACTCCTTCCCATATCCACGGAGCATTCTTCTGTATCGTATGTGCTAATTCGTATAACATATCATTAACAAGACCTATTCAACATCATCCTAAGCATAAAAAAGCAATGATTCCATCAACTGACTTCAGCACCGGACCCGAGGGGTACACCTTACCAAACCCGAGGGGTACGCTATATCGGACCCGAGGGGTACGCTATATATAATGAAAAAAATATCCCTCATCACCATTTATAAAAGCACCAGCAAAGCTCCTTGCCAAACAAGCGAGGCAAGAAATTGACAACATCCATCACGCCCCAATACACCACCTGCTTCCAAGTGCCATACGTTCTCGGACGAGGCACTCCACCCTTTCCCCACGACTCCATACATTGATGAATGCAATACACATCCTTCATTGAACGAGATTTGGGAGCATCAAAATAGAATGAAGGATATACACAAATTCCCTCCTGCACACATTGCGTCTTGTTATAGAAACAAGCCTGAGCATTATATCCAAACTGACGAATCAGCTGCGACTGAATCAACGGCAATAATGTCATGTCATAACGCATATGCTGAGGCAGATTCTCATTCGTACCCGTGATAAAATGCCTTCCTTGATAGTAGTCCAGACACAACTTCAAAAACGGGTGATTCGGTTCTGCTCCAAAGCAATGGGAAGTCAGATGCGTCTCCTTAAAAGCCGTATGAAACGCAAAGAAAGTAGCAGCCTCCTGTCCGATGAAAAGCCGATTCTCCAGCAAATCATCAAACGATTTCTTCACTTCCACATCAGAATCCAGCCAGATTCCACCATATTTATATACAGCATGCAACCTCACAACATCAGCCGCAAAAGCCCATTTACGCACACTGATTGCCTCATCCACAAATTCACACTGTATTTCTTCCTGAATCTTCTTTGCATCCCACAAGACCACCTCATAGTCGGGCAGCACTTCCTTCCAGGTTTTCATACAACGCTGCACCAACTCCGGCTTGGGATCTGCTGAAATCCAGCTGTAATGAATAATCTTAGGTATCATATCTCAATTCCTGCTTAAACGCGGCAAGATATAAGGAATAAAAAAATTCCTATACAAAACACATGCCACAAAATAAGAAACATAATTGTTCATGACAGCATTGACCATCCATGCCACCATGCTTCGAGAACGCATAGGCAGCACTTCCATCCCCCATAGCACCCCTCTAAGCGACAACATTTCAGCCTTGCTGTACTTCACCGAAAGCACCCTGCTAAAGCAAGGCATCATTTCCAGCTCCACATAACGATTCAGAGCCCATGCATGCTGAGGATATTGCCGTGCATAACTTCTCATCTTCTCAAACAGGAGCACATAGCTCTCCACCGCATCACGCAGATAGTAAGCCTCCCTGCAGCGGGTCACTTGCCCCTCCGAGGTCATATATCTATATACATTGGCATTCACATATCTCATGTGCGGATTGCACATATACACATCCAGATTAAAAGCAGTGTCTTCACATTGCTTCAGCGCCCGAAACGCGATTCCATGCTCCATCAAGAAAGACTTTCTGTACAGATAGCTCCACACGAAGCACAGGCACCTCCCTCCCCTCTTCAGAAAGTCACAGGCATCCCCCTCAAATAGCATGCTCCCCTCCAGTTCATCCTTCTCCTTCCACGTTTTCAGCATCTTTCGGTCCAGCGTCACCGAATCAAACCTCAACAGTTCCGTATCCTCTGTCCAGAAAGTTTCCAGCAGATAACGATAAGCCCCAGGAACCAGATAATCGTCAGCATCGCAAAAGGCAAGCACATCGCCCCTTGCAATCCTCATTCCCTCATTTCTCGCAGCCGGCAGTCCTCGATTCTCTTGTTCCAGCACCTTAATCACCGTTGGATTTTTCCTTTTATATCGCTGCAGAATTTCTCCGCTACCATCCGTGCTACCATCATTCACACATACAATCTCATAATCCTCCACCCCCTGCTCCAGCAAGGAGTCCAGACAGCGTGCCAAGAACTTCTCAGCGTTATATACAGGAACTATCACCGACAGCATACCCTAGAGTTTATAATTCCAGATTTTCTTATACTTGTCAGAATGCACAAAATTCCATCCATCCGCAATACCTTTCACATAGTAGTAAGGAATTTTGGGATTCAGATAACACATGCCTGCCACCACATTCACCACCGCAAGCCAGCAAGCCTTCAGCACATACGCCATCACAACGCCCCATGGCATTCCGCCATCTTTCATCTCCATCTTCCTTACCTCATAAATAGTTCTCCACCACACACAGAAACCCAATCGGGCACGCGTATAGAACATCGTCGCCTTCGAACGGTAATTTCCACTCGCCGTTTTCGCATTCAGATTCGTTGCGCCACTGCCATACAGCAAATACATCTTTCCGCCATTCACATGCAGTTTATACGACTCTACGGTATCGTCCATATAAGAGAAATCCATCTCATCCATCCACACCTCATCTTCCCAATGCAACTGCAGCACAGCCTTTTTCCTCCACATAGCGCATGGACCTGCCACATATTGAGTCGGAAGCAGTTTGCTCTCCGGGACACGCTTCAAATAGGAAAAGCTTCCATTTCCATGAATCTTAAAAGCCCATTTCTTGTCCCCATGAGGAAAAACAAGATTCGTCGCCACAGCATACAGCTTCTGCCACAACGGCATATCCTGATTTTTGTATGTATCAGCTCCCACACAGTCCGCATCAACCTTCACCATCGCCTTCAGCATTCTCTCTACACTATCCTCTGCAAGTTCCACATCATCATCCAGCAACAACACATATTCCGTCTCTATCTCTTCATATCTCAATGCCCTCTGGGCAACCATTCCTCGCTTCACATAAACATACTCTTCATTTCCCACCCGCCAATCTGGACATTCATACCCCTCAGCGATATATACCACCACCTTCTGAGGCTTTAGGATCTGCTTATACAAAGAAACCAATTCCCTTCTAAAAGCCTCACCAGCCAAGCCCAAGGTCCTGATAGCAACACTATAAGACGGCGGAACGGCAGTATTTATCTCACTCCCATCCTGATACAAATCCATATACCGCTCCACCATAACACCAATGTCAAACATCCTTGCCCGTTCTTGGCATCTCTTTACCACCTCCTTACAATACCCACCATCTTCACATAACTTTCTTATTTCCCTTGCTAACGCCTGGGCATCTTCATGGGGGAACAGAACGCCATACCCTCCAACGATGTCACGAAGCCCCTCCACATCACTCGCAATGAAAGGCCTGCCACTTGCCATCCCTTCAAGAGAAGAAAGAGAAAGTCCCTCTCTATGACTTGACATGACGATTACATCTGCGGCCTTTAACAATTCTTTTACATCCTTCCTAATGCCAAGCAAATGAATCCGGCTTTCAAGTCTCAGCGACTTTATCAGTTCTTCTAATTCCTGTCGCTTTTCTCCATCGCCAATTAAAAAAAGATGGTGATTTTCAGGAAGGGAACAATAGGCTCTAATTAAAGTTTTCTGGTCTTTTTCATATCTGAATCCAGCGACCATCACACACTTTTTACAATCCCCATAATCCCGTAAAAGCTCTTTCGATTCTTCTGCTTGCTCAAACTCCGATGTACAGATTCCATTGGGGATAGTTATTGTATAAATGCTTTCTTCTCCGACATAATCCTTTATATGCAAAGCAGCCACATCTGACACACAAACTATCTTCTCAAAACTTCTATACAACCATTTATCCAGTGGTTTTAACCACTTCTTTCCTCTTCTTCGGTTATTTGTACTATGCTCTGTTGTAATTAGTCTTGTTTGTACAAATAAATTGGCAATAGCGGCACACAATTGCGCAGGAGTATTATGGGTATGCACCACATCATATTTCCTCATCAATTTCAGCAGCCCCCATATATTCACCAACGAATATACAGAATGGCCTAATGGAATGATTTTCACCCCCTTCTTCTCCAACTCCTCATAGAAAGGCATTCGTATACCATCAAACACGCACAAATCCACCTCCACTCCCAACGCTTTCATCCTTGGAAGCATATCCACCATCAACTTTTCAGCCCCACCCGTACGGAGGGATGTTATGACATGCAGTATCTTCATTTTTAACTTGTCATCCTAATAGCCTAACCTATTATTCTTCTTGAACGCCAGTGCGATATGAAGAGTCCTTTGCGCAGCTCTTGTGGAGTAACCTGTTGCAGTCGGCAACATGAAAATCTGTGTGATCCGTGCAATCAGTGAGCCCAAGTAATATTTTTAAGTTCTCTCACAGATATCACAGATTCCACGGATATGGAAGCCTTGCGAGGCTCTTTAGGAAACCTGTTGCAGTCGGCAACATAAAATCTGTGTAATCCGTGCAATCAGTGAGCCCAAGTAATATTTTTAAATTCTCTCACAGATATCACAGATTCCACGGATATGGAAGCCTTGCGAGGCTCTTTAGAAAACCTGTTGCAGTCGGCAACATAAAATCTGTGTGATCCGTGCAATCAGTGAGAAAAATCTCAATTATC
>CAJGCU010000102.1 GCA_904501945.1 uncultured Bacteroidaceae bacterium | reverse complement strand
GAAGAGACCGTGTTGCGCCTTTTGTCTGATTATTATTATTCTCCCATAGAAATTACGGAGAAGTCATACATTCTAGATGATAGAGGAAATAAATACCAGCTGAAACGTGCGCTGTTTGGAGATCTCGAGGGTAATAATAGGCAGGATGTGCGTATTTTTGGCGCTTATTATGCTTTTGAACCAGTGCCCAAAGGGGCAAAAATACTGACCGTTGTCTGTCCTGGCTATGGAAGGATGAACATTCGTGAGGCGAAAATGAAAAAGAAGAAACCGAATTTCGAATTGAACATCCACGTGTCGGAAGGTATTGGCGATTCTGGCTATCTGATTGAAAGATACTATAAAACTCAACGTTCAAAGCAGATTGCTGACATCCCTGCCGAAAACAAGAAGTGTACTTTTTCCACTTATCTTGATCAGCCATATTTGGCAGATGTGACAGCAACGTTTCCCGATGGCTCCATCTGTTCACATTGTATGCGTTTCCCTATTGTTCCGGGCGAAAAGGCTGAACTGAAGGTGATGAATGGCCGTTTCTTTCTGAGTGGAACGGGATTCTATGAAGAATGGAGTCGGGCGGGAGATTTGGCTGATAATGCACCCAAGTATCGCACAGCCGCAGAAGTGAAAGCGATATATGCAGACTACCTGAAGGAACATGCCCAAGAAGAAGGAGTTGTCATGTACTACATCTACGAAAGGCTTCTGCCCCGAAAAACCATTGAGGAAATTGTTCCAGAATCCGTTCTGAATGGTCGGATGGCGGATGTAAAAACAATGCTTGAATACCTCTACGGTTCTGATTGGTAATGAATCTCTTAGAAAAATAAATCATATAATGAGCTTCAGATGGTACGAAGCTGCCCTAGAATTATTTTAATATTTCAGTTATGGTAAAATTTTTTTTTTCGATAGTATTCATGTTTCTGATCATTGTTTCAGCTCATGCTCAGAAAGATGTGTTTCGTGGTCGTGTCGTAGATTCCGAGACAGGCGATGCTATGCCCTATGTCAACGTGCTCGCTGGCGAAAATAGAGGAACTGTGACCAACATGGAAGGCGATTTTGCTATCAGGTTGACCAAGGGAGACACCCTGCAGTTTTCCTTTGTGGGCTATCAGCCTCGCAAGATAGCTGCCGCCCAACTCTCGCAGTTCATCCAGCTACAGCCACTTCCTTTGGCAGTCAACGAAGTGACTGTGTTGTCAGATTATGCCATCCTGATGAATGTATATGAACAGCTGGCGGCTAGCTACAATGTGCTGCGACAGAGATTGTATTTCAACCGAATCACCGTAAAGACCAAGCAGGGTGCAGAGTTGGTAGAGGACATCATGGAAGCCAATTCTACCGTCAATGTGCGTGACATGAAAGTTCTGTCAGGCAGTTGCTGGACTTATACTCCTAAAGGATGGCGGTACCCTTCCCAGCTGCAGCGCAGCAATCTTCATGTCCTCATGATGACTGGCCCCATGATGCTGAACAATCCTTTAGGAAAAAATTACTTCTCTCCATTTCCGCAAAATTGCTCCGTTCAGTACTTGCAGCAGAATTATTCTGTCACCATGCAGACTGTAGTGGCAGATGACGGCAAACAGATGCACATCCTTGATTTGCAACCTAAAGAGGGGCTGCAAGGAATCCTGTCGGGCAGGATGTATGTTGATGCGGAAACCTACCGCCTCTACCGCTTCGACGGCATTGTGCAGGGAATAGGCATCAATATCAACCGTTTTGATCGGGAACGGAGGACGCAGGGCGTTCCTGCAGCTGCTCGAATGCAGTTGATTTATGATTATAGTAACGGAGTGCCCGAAGTGAAGAGCTTCCTGTTTAAGGGGCGGAGCGAAGAACTCGATGTCACCATGCTGCTGCTAGAGACAAGGTTGGACGAACGGCCGAAGAAGGGAATTGCAGTCCGAAGTAATCTGATTGATGCCATCGGTGATGCTGGCAACAAGATTGACATGGATGAGCACAAGAATACCATCCTGCGAACACGGGAAGAAGCAGCTATAGCAGGGCAGAGCATAACAGAAACATTGTCTGACATACCTTCTGCCCCTGTGCCCACAATCCTTTCCCATGTACAGAAAGCGATGAACTTCAACCGCGTTGTTCCTCAGGAGAAAGTCTATCTCCACTTCGACAACACCGGCTACTTCGAGAACGAGACGATGTGGTTCAAGGCTTACGTCACTCGTACCGACAACGGCAAACCTACCGACCTAAGCAAGGTGCTCTATGTCGAATTGCTCAACCCTAGTGGCGATGTATTGCAGACGATGAAATACCCCATAGACTCTCTCGGCCAAGCATATGGAGAGATGAAAATGGATACCATTCTTGGCGCTGGTTACTACGAGGTGAGAGCCTACACGAGATACATGACGAACTGGGGCGTGAATGCTGCCTTTTCGCGAGTTTTCCCGGTCTTCAAGGCGCCTGCAACTGAAGGAGACTATAGCAATCTGACCATCTCTCCTATCCATCATCGACAGAGTTTGCCCAGTCATCGTACAACCGAAGACAGTTTGCTTTATGGTAACACGATTTCGCAAGGCATCAGCGACGACCATCTGAATACGTCCGTCAGCGTGCAGTTCTATCCAGAAGGCGGCAACCTCGTTGCCGGGAAGAAGAATCGCGTGGCGATGCTTGCCGTAGATGACAACGGACGTGCCTATCAAGGCAATGGTTTTGTGACCGATAGCCTTGGCGAGGTTCTCGTTCCTGTTCAGACCGACAGCCTCGGTAGGGGAGTCTTTGAGGTTGTGCCTACAAATACTTCCCTCTCTCTGCAACTGAAGAACCTGAAAGACAAGGTGCAGTTCTACCCTCTTCCTGAAGCACAGAAAGAAGGTTGCGCTCTCATGATCGATGCAGTAAGCGACACGTTGCTTGCCACCTTGCAATGTACTGACAGTTTGTGTGGTTCTCCGCTTGGTTATGTACTGATGCACAACGGCAACATCTTCCGCTGCGATACCATGTGCGCTGTTCCGCTCATTGAGATAGAGCTGAATAGGGATTCACTTCCCGAGGGTGTGAGCCAGCTCACCGTATTTGACAGCTGCGGACGCATCTGGGCAGAACGCCTCTTCTATCGATGCCCTGTGCCTAAGTCCAGCGACAGTATCATGGTTACGACGAGAACCGCAAAGTTGGCTCCATGCGGCAAAGTAGAGGTTGAGCTGTATGCACAGCCCAACACTAGTATCTCTTTTTCTGCCATTGATTGCGCCACGATGAACAACGGCCGTCAGGGCAACATGAAGACGTGGATGTTGCTTGGCTCAGAAGTGAGAGGTTATATCCACAATCCTGAATACTATTTTGAAGCCGACGACAAGGAGCATCGGCAAAGTGCAGACCTGCTAATGCTGACACAAGGTTGGCGTCGTTACGATTGGAATCTGATGACAGGCCAAGAGAAATTTGAGAAGATACAGCCCATTGAAGACAAATTCTATGTGTTTGGAAAACTGAATGTTTACCGTAAGCGCAATCCTGTGGACAATGTCCGTCTTGAAGTTTTCTTGTACAACAAAGAAGGTCAGAGCCTGCGCGGCGAGACTGTGACAGACTCTTTGGGTAACTATGCCTTCGAAATGCCTTTTGTTGATGGAGATTGGGATATGCAGATTTTCACCCGAAAGAAAATGAAGAAAGGCGACGAAAAGCGCAAGACCTACTATGTGGGCATTGATCGCCAGTTCTCGCCTGTTCCCCGCTACATCACTCCATTGGAGGCTAGTGCACGCAAGCGCCTGCTGCCCAATCTCTTTCTCATGTCTATGGAAGAGCCAGAGGAAGAGGATGATGTATTTATTCCTATCACAGAGCGCAACCATGTTCTACAGAATGTGACGGTGAAAGCCAAGAGGCGTTACTTTACTAATGATGATTGGATGTACAAGAACGAAGAGTTTGGTAAAATTAATGCTTCCTTGTATTACAATTCGGAGAGGGAGGTGGACAATATGCTGGACAAGGGCGAACCTGTTCCAACAATCCAAGAGTTTATCAGCAATAAATTGAATATGATTTATGATTGGACGGGTGAGAATGGCGACCTTTATAAGGGGCGAGGTGTTAGCATCATAAAAAATAATGGTGAAAGGGATAATCTCAGTTTGTGGCTTGACGAGACGCAGTCTATCTATATTGTGCTGAATGGAAGGAATGCTTTGACTTCGGAAACGTTGAGTGAAAATAATTCGCCTGTCTTCGCTTATGTGTATGAACGTTTTGTCTATACTACCGAAAGCCAGAAGGGGCTTCGTCGTACCTACTTCCAGGGCTTTAACAAGCCTTCCTCTTTTCAGATGGAGGACTACAGCATTATCCCTCCAATGGCAGACTTCCGTCGAACCATCTACTGGAATCCTAACGTAAAGACGGATGCATCGGGTAAGGCAAAAGTAGAATTCTTCAATAACTCGACATGCCAGGAAATGTACATTAGTGCAGAGGGAATTACTCCTGATGGAAAGGTACTGGTAAATGAGTGATTCCCCTTTTTTTACTTGACAACCGCATAAAAAAGTCGGAAGTGAGTTCTACATAATAATACAGAACTCACTTCCGATGGAATATGGAGGTCTCGCAGTTAGACGAGTGCATTGAGGTCGCGTCCGATGGCTTGCAGATCGGTGCGAATGGATTTGAGGCGTTCGATGACTTCGATGTTGCGGTTGACATCTCCGCCTTTGTCGCGCTTAATCATGTCGCGTGCTCCTTGAAGGGTCATGCCTCGTTCTTTCACAAGGTGATAGACGAGACGCACTTGCTCGATGTCGGCTTTGGTGTATTGGCGGATGCCTCGTCCTGCCTTCTGGGGCTTGATGTTGGGAAATTCTTTTTCCCAATAGCGAAGCAGGGTTTCTGTTACGTTGAACATGCCTGCCACTTCGCTGATGCTGTAGAACATCTTGAGGTCTTTGTTTTTATTGAGAGCCATAAGTTCTGGTTTTATCCTTTTTTCGGTATGTTTTTGAGTATTTCAAGTGTGAAATCATAGAAAGTCTGTACGGTAGGGATGAGGCAGCCTTCGTTTGGTGTATGTGGACTGACGATAGTTGGACCGTAGCTGGCCATGTCCATGTCGGGATAGTTCACTCCGATGATACCGCATTCAAGTCCTGCGTGACATGCACCGACAATGGGGCGTTTGCCAAATTTCTTTTCGTAGATGTCTGACATCATGGCAACGAGTGGACTCTTGGGGTTGGGCTGCCAGCCACTGTATGCTCCTTCGAGCTTTACTTCCATGCCTGCCATGGAGAAGCATGCGATATATTTGTTGCAAATGTACTGCTTCATGCTGTCTTGTGATGAACGGGCAAGCACGATAACTTCGGCTTTGCCGTCTGCAATGTCTATGATGGCGAGGTTGCAGGATGTTTCGACCAAATCGGGCAGGGATGGGGTGTAGCGGAGAATTCCGTCGTGGGCTGCCATCACAGCGTTGATGATGTTCGTTTGTATGTCTTGCGGCATGGCTTTTGCTGGCATCTCTTCAACAGGTGTGGCTGTTAGCTGAAACTTGCTGGTTTCGATGTCTTTGTACTCGTCGGTGAAGATGTCCTTGCACTTGTCTATGAGGGCAAGGAACTCTTCTTTCATGGCAGAAGGAACGAGTACGATGGCTTCGCTCTCTCTTGGAATGGCATTGCGCATATTGCCGCCGTGCCAGCTGCAGAGCCATGCTAGTTTTGTATTAACTATTGCGAAGAGAGTGCGTGCCATGAGTTTGTTGGCATTGGCGCGTCCTTTGCATATTTCGATTCCTGAGTGTCCACCCAGCAGGCCTTTGATGGTGATGTTGTAGCAAAGCATGTTGTCGGGCTCGACGTTGATTTCTTGGTAGGTCATGTTGCAGAGGATGTCAACACCTCCAGCGCAGCCGATGGTGATTTCGCCTTCTTCTTCGGAGTCGAGATTGAGCAGATATTTGCCTTTCAGTTCATTGGCTTTCAGTTCGAATGCCCCATCCAAGCCCGTTTCTTCGTCGCGTGTGATGAGCACTTCGATGGGACCATGTTCGATGGCGTCATCTTCGATGATGGCCATGGCTGCTGCCACGCCGATGCCATTGTCGGCTCCGAGGGTAGTGTTGCGGGCTCTCACCCAGTCGCCATCGATGTAAACATCGAGTGGGTCGGTTTCGAAGTTGTGCGGATTGTCTTTGGTCTTCTGAGCCACCATGTCCATGTGTGCTTGTAGCACGGTTGTCTCTCTGTCTTCGTAGCCAGGAGTGGCACCTTTGGTCATAATGACATTGCCAGCTTCGTCGATGTAGGCATCGGCTCCATGTGCTTTGGCGAAGTCAACGAGGAAGGCTGCTATTTTTTCTGTGTGGCCTGATGGATGCGGTATTTGTGTGAGCGCGTAGAAATTTTTCCATACGCTTTTTGGGGAAAGGTCTTCGATTGGATTCATGTTGTTATATTTTATTGAGTTATTGTTTATTGCTTGAATGGGTTGCAGCAAGGGTTCTTGTGCTCAGTGCTGCGATTGAGAATATGCCTAGCAAGGGCACTAAAGCTGTTTGGATGGTGTGGACTATCAGTGCAAAAGCTTCGGCATTGACACTGGCTACGCCGTAGAGCACAAGGATGGTCTTGACGGCAAAATGCCATGGACCTGCACCGTTGGGGGTGGGGACTATGACTGAGATGCTGCCTACAATGAAACTGACGATGGCAGCTGTAAATCCTAATTCTTCTGTGAAATTGAAGCATTTGAACGTGAGCCAGTAGTGCAGGAAATAGCTTGCCCAGATGGCAATCGTGTAGAAGGCAAACAGCCATTTGTTCTTAACGTCTTTAAGGGAAAGAACTCCTTCCTTGATGTTGGCAACAATGGCTTTGAGCTTGGTCATGAGGGTGAACTTCTTCAGGATGAGCCAAATGAAGCCTATTGTGATGACGAAGCAGATGGCTGTGACTATGTAGCCTGTTGTGGTGAATTCTCGCAGCGTCTGCTCTAAATTCGTTTCAGTGTGGTCGAAGAATGTATTGAAGACAGGAAATTGTGAAAGGACGACTGCTGCCGTGATGACGAGAATGAGCAGCGAGTCGATGACTCTTTCGGTTACAACGGTTCCCAATGCCTTCGTGAAGGACACGTTGTCATATTTTGTCAGAATGGCGCAACGGGCAAACTCTCCGCTGCGTGGTATGATGAGGCTTGAAGCGTAAGAGATGAATACAGCATGGATGCAGTCTG